>NZ_JAKUMO010000040.1:0-25282 GCF_037026475.1 Ensifer sp. MJa1
AAACAGCCCGAACAAAAATGCCTGCCACAAAAACAAAAACCCGCCGAAAATATCGACGGGTTTGTCAGCGGTCTGAACCCGGCAAGTTTGCCGGGCTTCAACTTTGAATCTGTCAGCGGATGCCGGCGTTAGCCGGAGATCTGCAGGTTGACCGCCTTCGGGCCTTTGCCGCGGCGATCCGGTTCGGTGTCGAAGCTTACCTTCTGGTTTTCCGTCAGACCGGTCAGGCCGGAAGCCTGGACTGCGGAAATGTGTACGAAGATATCTGCACCACCGTTGTCAGGCTTGATGAAGCCGAAGCCCTTGTCGGTGTTGAAGAATTTTACAGTGCCAGTTTCGGCCATGCGTCAGGTCCTTTTCTCTCCACCCGTTTGACGGACGGGCAGCATTGCAGTTTGCCCGGATGGGCGTTGGCAGGCAGTTCTCGACGTTTGAGGAAAGGGTCCTGTTACCGCAGCCAGCCATTGGAAAGGTTGCAAAACTTGCTTCCTTTCGGCCTGGCCGCCCGGAGTTTTGCGTCTCCGGCCCGCTTTTATTTCAAGATCTTCCCATGTTCGCAGATTGCCCGAACGGAAGTAAGAGTGATGGGTTTATTTTGAATTGGCAAGCAAAACTTTTCAGCCGTGGTATTGCGTCTTGTCATTGCTCAAAAATCGGTCATTTGCCGGCTTAGCGGCGTCCTTGCAAGATATATCGCAAGCTGTTGAAATCACAGCTTTTTGAAAAGATGCTCTGCAAAATTGAGTGGGTTTCACCAAATTTTGCCGCAGTGCTTGTGGGCAGGGGCGAAAGCCGGCCTTGCCGACCGTTCGCAACTCCCTGATATGTTTGACGCTTCTCTTGTCGCAGCTTTCTTGCGCGAATTTCTTGCAGAAAATCTACAAGGAGTAGCTTTAAACCCACGATGGCGCGCCGGCCGTCGATCCGCCATGAAGCAACGGGCGAAGGGTTCGGAGCAATGGTAAGTAAAGCGTCAGTCCAGTATCGGCGCAGAACGCTTGAGTATAGTGGATGGAGGGCCGCGTTGCGGCCCGAACGCCCGGTCAGGCAGCGGCTTCCGCCCGCCGGCCCTTGGTCAGTTCGGGGACGAGCTCGACGGTCAGCATGGCCGCAAAGATGATGGCGCAGCCCGCATAACCAATCGGTGTGATGACCTCGCCGAGCAGAAGCACGCCGAAGAGGGCGGCAAACAGCGCCTCGCTCGACAGGAAGATGGCGGCCTGTGGGGCGGTGGTGTAGCGCTGTCCGACGACCTGGAGGATGAAGGCGACGCCGCTCGAGAAGATGCCGGCATAGAGGATCTCAAACAAGGCGCCATCGACCGCGGCAAAGCTGAGCGGCCCGGTCCGGATCGCAACCAGGAAACCGAGCACGGCGCAGACGGCAAACTGCGTCATCGACAGGAGCATCGGCCGGCCGCTTGACGGTGCAAAGATGCCGATGAGCAACATTTGCACGGCCCAGAACAGGGCGCAGACGATCGTCAGGTAATCACCGCCGGTCAGCGCCGACAGGGCCCCGCCGCTGAGCAGGAAGATGCCGAACAGCGCCATCAGCGCGCCCGGCCAGATCACCCAATGTGGCTTGCGGCGCAGGAAGAGGACGCTCAGCACCGGCACGAAGACGACGTAGAGACCGGTGAGGAACCCGGAATTGGTGACGCTGGTGTCGAGCAGGCCGAGTTGCTGCGTCGCAGCGCCGGCAAACAGCGCGAGACCGATGAAGATGAAGTTGCGGACGGTCGAGAGCTTCAGCGGTTCGGCGGCCCGCTTCGTTTCCATGATGGCGAGCGGCATGGCGACGAGGGTCGCAATGGCAAAACGCAGCGTGATGAACCAGAACGGGCTGATCGAATCCATGGCCGTCGATTGGGCGACGAAACCGGCGCCCCAGATGGCGCCTGAAACCAACAGGAACAGATTGGCCTGAATGCGGGTCATGATACTCTCCTCGGACAGGGCGCCGTCTAGCAGTTGCGTTCGGGGCGGGCAAGGCTCGTCGTCGATGGCCTGAGGCAGGGGAGACCGCGATGACAGCGGCGCCGGCAAGCACGTCGTGGAGGACGTCGACAGTGGAACGGGAACCTTGCCGCAACGGCCCGCAAGAGCGGTATCGATGAGCGCCAGCGGCTATTCCGGCACACCGCTTGCGCGCAAGCTCGGCTTGAAGGACGGGCAGGTGGCGCTGCTGCTCGGTGTCCCTGCTGGTCTCGATGAGATCATCGGCTTTTCTGGATTCTCGGGCCTGGAAACAACGATCAACGCGTCGGCAACGCGCTCTTGCGACTATATCCACCTGTTTGAAACACGGCGATCGGCGTTGGAAGAATGCGCGACGGACATCGCGGCGCGGCTGAAGCCCGAGGGCGTGCTGTGGGCTTCCTGGCCGAAGAAGGCGTCGAAAGTGGCGACGACGCTGACGGAAGACGGGCTGCGCGAGGTCTTTCTGCCGCTCGGCCTCGTCGACATCAAGGTTTGCGCCGTTGATGCCACCTGGTCCGGGCTGAAGTTCATGTTTCGCAAGGAACTGCGCTCTCAGATGTCGTGAGGCGCGGCGACGACTGACGAGACGCTACTGCGTCGCGCCCCTCGACACCCGCAGCACTGCCCCGTTGTCTTCGTCGGTCACCATCAGCAACGCTCCGTCGGGCGCAACGACCACGTCGCGGATGCGGCCGAACTCTCCGTCAAACAGCCGCTCTTCCGAGCCGATGGCGCCACTGTCGTCGCGTTCGAGGCGCGCAAGAAGCTGGTACTTCAGCGCGGCGACCAGCAGGTTGCCGTCCCACTCGGGAAACATCTTGCCGCGATAGACGGCGAGTGCCCCGGGGGCGATGGAGGGATCCCAGTAGAAGAGCGGCTGGTCGAGCCCTTCCTTCGCCGTGCCTTCGCCGATCTCGGCGCCAGAATAGTCCTTGCCATAGGTGATCACCGGCCAGCCGTAATTGTGACCGGCCTTCGGGTTGTTGATTTCATCGCCGCCGCGCGCGCCGTGCTCGACCGTCAGCAGCGTGCCGTCCTTGGGGTCGAAGGCGATACCTTGCGGATTGCGGTGTCCCTTCGACCAGATCTCCGCCAGGCCGCCGGTGCCGCCCTGATAGGGGTTCGATCCGGGTATGCTGCCATCGGCATTGATGTGGAGGATGGCGCCGGCATGGTCGCGTGGGTTCTGGGCACGATCCCGCTCACCCCGGTCGCCGATGCCGAAGAACAGGCTGCCGTCGGGCGCGATCGCTATTCGCGAGCCGAAATGCTGCCCCCGGCGGGTGAACTTCTTCATCCGGAAGAGTTCCTTGACCTCAGTCAGGCCGCGTTCGTCACGAGAAAGCTTGGCCCGTACGACCGCGGTGCCGGCACCGCCTTTGCCACTGGCGGAAAACGTCAGATAGAGCGTTCTGTTTTCGGCAAAGCCGGGGTCGAGAGCGATGTCGAGCAGGCCGCCCTGGTCCTGTGCGACGACTTTGGGCACGCCGGTCAGCGGTTTCGAGACCTTGCCGGCGCGCACAATCCGAAGACGCCCGGGGCGCTCACTGACGATCAGTCCGCCGTCTGGAAGCGCTTCCACCGACCAGGGATGCGCAAGGCCGGTCGCCAGGGTTTCGACCCGCAACGTGCCATGCTGGCTCGGAAAATCGCGCGCCTCCTGCGCGTGAGCACCAGAAGGGATGATGGCTGCTGCCAAAGCGACAAGCATCGCTACCGACGCGCTCATCTTCGAGCGTGTCCTTACCGGTTTCGCCGTTCTTGCCCCCACCCGCAGCATTCCGTTTCTCCGATCCGACCTCGTTTCAATGATGAAGCTGGAGCGGTCGGCGGGGTGGTTCAAGTCACATCGGATCAAAAGCCGTTTATTTCGAGATGGAACCCGTGGTCAGTGTCACCGGTGGCTGTTCGCTGATGAGTTCGGCACTGACGATGTAGCGCATCGGCCCCTGTTCGATCGCATCGAAGGGCCAGCAGGTGGCAAGGGCCAAATGCTGGCCACTGGCGGACGCGTTGATGCCGCTTTCATCCCAGCGCGCAACGCGGCTTGCACCGGCACGGAACAGGAAGCGGCGACCGTCTTTGCGCGTCAGCACCAGGAGATCGCCCGCCGTCACGTCCTTCAGCCAGCGGAAATGCGTGTCGCGGTGGGCAGCAATCACTGACGTGCCCTCGTCGCCGGGCAAGGGCGTGGTCGTCAGCCACGCCGGACCGAAGGCAAGTGCTTCACCGCTTGCGCCTTCGAGCACGACGGCGGAACGATTGAGCCGTGGCGCGGTGATTTCGGCGGTCGTCCGAAAGTCGGCCCAGGGCCATGGCTTGTCATCCGGATTGCCGTGCAATTGCGCCTCGAAGCTGCGCTTCAAAAGCACCTGCGA
This sequence comes from Ensifer sp. MJa1, assembly GCF_037026475.1. Classification (NCBI taxonomy): domain Bacteria; kingdom Pseudomonadati; phylum Pseudomonadota; class Alphaproteobacteria; order Hyphomicrobiales; family Rhizobiaceae; genus Ensifer; species Ensifer sp. MJa1. Next base: position 4,361 of record NZ_JAKUMO010000040.1, read on the forward strand.
GACCTCGGCCTTGGCCTTCATGTAGAAGCCCTTGCCGATCATGAGCAGACCAGCGAGGGCAATCAGCGCGATGATCGCAAGCACGATCGTCTCGACCGCCGAGAGCCGGGCGAAAAAGCCCGGCCTCGGCTCGAGTTCGTCCTTCTCAGCGGCCACGACGGCGAACTCCGGCGATGATCATTGCGCCGATCGGGCCACGCCAGAAGACGAAGGTCGTGCCGGCGAGAAGTGCCGTGGCAAGCAGCATCAAACCGATCAGGATCTGCTTGTCCGCTTCGGTTGCCGTTTGCGGCAGAGTTACCTGGTTGCTCGCCTCGGCGATCAGGCTTGCCGCGCGCGCTGTCGGCGCAGCCAGCATGCGGTCGGCGGTCTGCATGGCGAGCCTGGTCTGGTTTTTCAGAGCGGCGTCGCGTTCATCGACCTTTCCGGGCGCGTTGCCAGCCGGCTCTTCGCCGAAGACCTTGCCGAAGTCCCAGCCGGCGGGAAGGTTGAGCGGCAGCTTCGTCTCGCTCAGGTTCTCGCCTGCTGGGCGCGACGGTGTCGCATCGACGGCCACGAGACTGGTGACGCGGGAGACGAGGTGGTGGGCAAGCGCCACGGTTTCAATCTGCCTATCGAGCGTTGCCGGATCGGCGATCGCTGAGGCGCTCGCTTCCAGGTCGTCGATCTTGCGGCGTGCCCAGAGCTTGGCAATGCCGTTGCCGCTCGATGCCTTGGCGATGTCCATTTCCACCCGCCAGGGCTGGTCGCCGGCCTTGCCGAGGATCTGCAGCTTGCCTTCGGGTGCTGTGCCGTCAAGCTCGGCTGTCAGCACCACCGGCTCGCCACGATAAAGATCGGGCATCGGGTTCGGGGTGATGTCGCCGGCAGACGCGCCCTCGAAGCTGGCGGAGATATCGGTCATAACAGGGCTTTCAAGCTTGGTGAAGAGCTCGCCCATGCGGGTCGCCACCTCACTCTCCGAGCCGATCAGCGTGAAGGTACCGCGGCCGTATTCGGCCGCCTTGGTCATGAAATGGCTGTTCGGGGCCGAACCGATGCCGACGGTGAAGACGCGGGCGTCGCCCCGGTTCTTCTGGATTTCGTCAAAGAGCTGCGTCTCGTTGCCGATTGCGCCGTCGGTCAGGAAGACGACCTGGCGAAGGGCACCGGCCTCGACCGGCCCCTGCGTGCGCAGGGCCGCTTCCAGCGCCGGCAGCATCTCCGTACCGCCATCGGCCGTCAGGCCGCGCACATAGGCAATCGCGTCTTCGCGTTTGTCCGGCGTCGCTTCGACCAGCGAGGGGAAATGCACGGACATGGTGTCGTCGAAACGGATGACGTTGAAGCGGTCTTCGGGCTTCAGCCTCGAGATCGCCAGTGCCAGGCTTTGCTTGGCCTGTTCCATCGACGGGCCGGCCATGGAGCCGGAGTTGTCGATGACGAAGATGACCTCGCGCTTGACCGGCTTGGTGTCGGCTTCGCCAGCCGCCGCCGGCGGCGTGACGAAGGAGAGGAGATAGGTCTTGTTGCCGACCGTCTCGCGGAAGAGCCCGGCATAGGGGCTCTTGCCCTCGATTGCCTTCCAGGTGAGTTCGAAGTCACGATCGGCGGGCACGCTGTCAGCCTTCAGTGTGATGCGGCGGCTGAGGTCGTCGAGGTTGGCGATATCGACGTCGTGGTAACCGGACTTCACCTCGCCAAGCGGGAAGCCTGCCTTCAGGTTCACCGTCAGCGTCACCGGATTGATCTTGGCGTTTTCCTTGGGGTCGAGAACTGGCGCTTCGATCTTGTCGCCACCGGGGACCGGGTCGCTGACGGCGTAGCCGGTGCGGCTGTCGAGATCGACAGTCTGAACGATCGGCTCGGGACTGTAGCGTGGCGCGACCACCATGGGGAAGCGGAGCGAATAGAGGCCGTTCGACTGACGGACCGTGCTCTGGTACTCGATCTGCACGACGATGGTTTCACCGGGGCCGATGTTGGCGACCTGGTTGGTGAAGATGTTGGGGCGCTGCTGTTCCAGCAGAGCGGCCTTCTTGCCCTCGGCCTTGGCTCGTTCGTAGATCTCCTTGGCCGCCTGGCGCGGCTTTACCTGGCCTTCGATGAAGCGGTCGCCGATCTGCATCTTCAGCGCATCGACAGCCGAATCCTCGGGCAGGGGAAAGACATAGGTGCCTTCGACCCAGCCCTTGCTCGGGTTTTCGAAACGTTGGGTGACGCGCGTGCGCATGACCGGGCCGTTGACATCGATGGTGACGTCGGTGGTCAGTCGCGGCGCCTCGACGAAATAGCCCGGCTCCTTCGACGGGAAGAGCAGCGCGCCGGTGCCGACATCGTTGGGCCGGACGAAGCCCGCCAGTTGTTGCGGCTTGGCAGTCGCCGTCTCGGCTGCGGCCTGAGCCATCAGGCCGATGATCATCAGTATGCAGGCGGCAAGGGCCGCAACCGCCAGATACATGCCCCAGCGCGCTTCGTTCCGTCCGGTCTTCAATGAGGCGATTTCGTCGTCGAGAAACATTGCATAACCCCCGTAATGCGAATGTGTTCGGATCATCGAAGGAAAGGCCCGGAAACCGGCTGATGCAGGACGGAATTGCGGCGGACCGCGACAGTTGTGGTGGCTAAATTATGGCATTCCGAAAAAAGCCTAATGTCGCTGATTTTTTTGAATAAATCGTGATCACCAACCGTTTCGTGGTGTTATGGATCGTGGCCGTCTGAAGGATGGTTGCCGGGCCATTCCCGCAGCTCTCGTCAGGCTTTTGAGCGACGCTCGGATCGCGGCATACGATCGCCAATGCTGATCGCACTCATGAAACTTTGTCATGGTGACGTTTTTTGCCCGCGTTTCCGGCGTTTTTGCCGTTCCGGCGCTTGCAAGACCGGGCGTCTTTCGACATAGACCTAACCGCTATGGAGCCTGGCTTTTTTAGTTCCGTAGCGATCACCTCGTCTCGAAACGATCAGGACCCTTCACCATGGCCTTCCTTGCCGATGCCCTTTCCCGTGTAAAGCCTTCCGCCACCATCGCCGTTTCGCAGAAAGCCCGTGAGCTGAAAGCGAAAGGCCGCGATGTGATCGGCCTTGGCGCCGGTGAGCCGGACTTCGACACGCCCGACAATATCAAGAAGGCAGCGATCGACGCGATCAACCGCGGCGAGACGAAGTACACGCCGGTCTCCGGCATTCCGGAACTGCGCGAAGCGATCGCCAAGAAGTTCAAGCGCGAGAACAACCTCGACTACACCGCCGCCCAGACGATCGTCGGCACCGGCGGAAAGCAGATTCTTTTCAACGCTTTCATGGCGACGCTGAACGCGGGCGATGAAGTCGTCATCCCGGCACCCTACTGGGTTTCCTATCCGGAAATGGTGGCGCTGTGCGGCGGTACGCCGGTGACGGTTTCGACCAAGCAGGAAAACAACTTCAAGCTTAGGGCGGAGGACCTCGAAAAGGCGATCACGCCGAAGACCAAGTGGTTCATCTTCAACTCGCCGTCCAACCCGTCGGGCGCTGCCTACAGCCATGCCGAGCTGAAGGCGCTGACCGACGTGCTGATGAAGCATCCGCATGTCTGGATCCTCACCGACGACATGTACGAGCACATGACCTATGGCGACTTCAAGTTCGCGACCCCGGTCGAAGTCGAGCCCGGCCTTTATGACCGCACGCTGACGATGAACGGTGTCTCCAAGGCCTATGCCATGACCGGCTGGCGTATCGGCTACGCTGCAGGCCCGCTTCAGCTGATCAAGGCCATGGACATGATCCAGGGCCAGCAGACATCTGGCGCGACTTCGATTGCGCAATGGGCGGCCGTCGAGGCGCTGAACGGCACGCAGGACTTCATCCCGGCCAACAAGAAGATCTTCGAAGGCCGCCGCGATCTGGTCGTCTCGATGCTGAACCAGGCCAAGGGCATCTCGTGCCCGACGCCGGAAGGCGCCTTCTACGTCTATCCGTCCTGCGCCGGCCTCATCGGCAAGACAGCACCGTCGGGCAAGGTGATCGAGACGGACGAAGACTTCGTTTCCGAACTGCTCGAAGCTGAAGGTGTTGCCGTCGTGCACGGTTCGGCCTTCGGTCTCGGCCCGAACTTCCGCATCTCCTACGCGACCTCGGAAGCACAGCTCGAAGAAGCTTGCCGCCGCATCCAGCGTTTCTGCGCCGCCTGCAAGTAAGTCCGGGCGTTCCGCTTCAAGAAAAGGTCCGCCGGCAACGGCGGGCCTTTTTTGTTTGCAGATCGATTCAAGCGGTGACCAGTCTGATTCAAGCTAGATGTCTAAGTGCTTGAAATAAGCTGATAACATCAGGCGCCTGGCACCTCGTCGTCACCGACCACGCCACCCTCGCTTTCGAGAATCGACAGGCGGCGGGCTTCCGAGCGGGTGAACTTCAACCGTACGCCGATGCCGCGCTCGCCCTCCGGCAAAAACACTGCACCGGCATTTTCGAGCGCGTGCCTCAGTGACAGGATCACCTCGTCGGCGGGTGTCTCCAGTTTGCGCTCGAACCTGAGGATCGTCTCTTCCGAGACGCCGGAAAAACTTGCCAGCATTTCCCGCGAGATCTCGATCAGCGCCCGGGCGGCGCGGCATTGTGGACCTGTAATCATCATCACCTCCGGTTGCTTGCCGGGAGGATGCGTGAAGCCTGGCGACGGGTCAACCGAAGCGGAAGAGCAGACGGTCCGTCCGATGCCCCCTCTCATGCGCCTCAGGCGGCGGCTGGCGTCAGTTGCTGGCCGAGGCCGCCGTCGACGGTCAACCGGGCGCCAGTGGTGAAGGTCGCGTCGAAGGCGAGGAACAGCACGGCACGCGCCACCTCGTCCGCCGTACCGTTGCGCCCCATCGGCGTGATCGCGTCCCCGAGCGCCTTGAATTCGGCACGTTCGGCGTCGGTGATGCCGGCAACGCCCTTGGTCGGTGTGTCGATGAAGCCCGGGCTGACCGAGTTGACACGAATGCCGCGCGGCAGAAGCTCCGCCGCAAAGACCGAGGCGAACGAGATCAGCGCCGCCTTGCTGCCGCTGTAGACGCTCATGCCCGCATAGCCGCCGTCGTCGGCAACCGACGAGGTGAAGACGATCGAACCGCCCGCGCGGATCAGCGGCGCCAAGCGCTGAACGGTGAAGAAGGCACCCTTGGTGTTGATCGCAAACTGACGATCAAAGCTTGCCTCGGTCACCTGGTCGAAGGGCTCGAGAATCGACGTGCCGGCATTGACGTGCAAAAGGTCGATTTCGCCGAGCTGCTGCCCGACCGCGGCACCGAGGACAGCGATCTCGTTCATGTCGGTGATGTCCGACTTCACCGCGTGAACGCGTGCGCCGAAGCGCTCCTGGATTCTGGCAAGGTTGATCTCATTGTTGCCGGTGAGCAGCACCTCTGCGCCGCCTTCGACGAGGCGCTCGGCCGTTGCCAGTCCCATGCCATGCGTGCCGCCGATAACCACGGCCTTCTTGTCCTGGTAGATACCCATCGTGATGTCCCTTCGGTTTCGAACTCTGATGGGAAACAGATAAATCCGTGGACGACACGGCGAAAGACTGCCATTCATGGATCAATCGTTCACAATCATGGACAAACTTGTCGTGCGCAACCTCAACGACTTCATCGTTTTCGCCCACGTGGTCGACCACAAGGGCTTTGCCCCAGCCGCACGCGCGCTCAACGTTCCGAAATCGACGCTCAGCAAGCGCGTGGCGGAGCTGGAGAAAACACTCGGCGTCCGGCTGATCAATCGCACATCCAGGCGCTTCACGGTGACGGAGGTCGGAGAAGACTTCTATCGTCACGCGGCCGCGATGTTGATCGAGGCGCAAGCGGCGGAGGCGGTGGTGAAGGGAAGGCTTGCCGAGCCGAGCGGCACGGTGCGCATCACAGCGTCGGTGCCCACGGCACAGATGACGCTGGCAGGGCTTTTGCCGTCTCTGGCGCTCGCCTATCCCAAGATGCGGGTCGCGCTGCATGCGACCGACCGGTTCGTCGATCTCGTCCAGGAAGGCTTCGATATCGCCGTGCGTGATCACTTCGGGCCTCTGCCTGATTCCGCGCTCGTGCAGCGGCGTGTGGCGACGGAGGAGATCTGGCTGGTTGCTTCGCCCGGCTACCTTGCCGAGCGCGGGACACCTCTGGCGCCGGCCGACCTCGAGATGCATGACGCCCTGCTGTCTTCAATGACGAGCGACGGCTGGACATTGCGCAACGCGGCGGATGCGAGCGAAGCCGTGCGACCGGCACCGCGCTTCATTGCCGACGAATCGCGGGTTCTTCTCGAGGCGGCACTGGCGGGACTTGGCATTACCGCGCTGCCGCGCAAGCTCTGCCGCGCGGAGTTCGATGCGGGCAGCCTCGTGCGCGTGTTGCCCGACTGGCAGGCCGGAAGCGTGACCACGACGCTGTTGATGCCGCATCGACGCGGGCAGCTTCCGTCGGTGAGGGCCGTCGTCGACTTCATTGCGGAGCGGCTGGCCGAACAGGGATCGGATCGCTGACTGCGGCTTGCTCCGGCGATCCCATGTAACGTGCCGCCTATGCCGCGCCCAAAGAAAAGGCCCGCGCGAGGCGGGCCTTGTCGGTTCAGTTTGTCGCGCTCTTAACGCTCGGCGAGTGCCGGTTCGCCCTTCTTCTCGCGCACGAGGTTCATGAAGCGGCGGAAGAGGTAGTGGCTGTCCTGCGGGCCGGGGGAGGCTTCGGGGTGGTGCTGGACCGAGAAGACCGGCTTGCCGGCAACGCGCAGGCCGCAATTGGTGCCGTCGAAGAGCGAAATGTGAGTCTCTTCAACGCCTTGCGGCAGCGACTTGGAATCGACCGCGAAGCCGTGGTTCATCGAGACGATCTCGACCTTGCCGGTCGTGTGGTCCTTGACCGGGTGGTTGGCGCCATGGTGGCCCTGGTGCATCTTCTCGGTCTTGCCGCCGAGCGCCAGCGCCAGCATCTGGTGGCCGAGGCAGATGCCGAAGACCGGGATATCGGTCTTGAGCAGGTCCTTGATGACAGGAACGGCGTATTCGCCGGTTGCCGCCGGGTCGCCTGGGCCGTTGGAGAGGAAGATGCCGTCCGGCTTCTGCGCCAGCACTTCTTCGGCGCTGGTCGAGGCCGGCATCACCGTGACGCGGGCGTTGAGGCCAGCAAAGAGGCGCAGGATGTTGCGCTTGACGCCATAGTCGAGCGCAACGACGTGATAGGCAGCGTCGGCGTCGCCGAGCGTCGAATAGCCCTCGTTCCAGACCCAGGGCTTCTCGTCCCAGCGCGACGACTGGCCGGATGTTGCGACCTTGGCGAGGTCGAGACCTTCAAGCCCGCTCCAGGCCTTGGCTTCGGCCTTCAGCGTCTCGATGTCGAAGACGCCGGAGGGGTCGTGGGCGATGACGGCATTCGGCATGCCGTTTTCGCGGATCCAGGCGGTGAGCGCCCGGGTGTCGATGCCGCAGAGACCGATGATGCCGCGGGCCTTCAGCCAGGCGTCGAGATGCTTGGCAGCGCGGTAGTTCGACGGTTCGGTGATGTCGGCCTTGAAGATGACGCCGACCGCGCCGTGGCGTGCTGCCGGCGTCAGGTCTTCGACGTCTTCGTCATTGGCGCCGATGTTGCCGATGTGCGGGAAGGTGAAGGTGACGATCTGGCCGAGATAGGAAGGGTCCGTCAGGATTTCCTGGTAGCCGGTGAGCGCCGTGTTGAAGCAGACTTCCGCCTGCACCTTGCCGGTCGCGCCGATGCCCTTGCCTTCGATCACGGTGCCGTCGGCCAGAACGAGCAATGCGGTTGGTTTTTCAGTGGTCCATGCGGGTGTCGCGGTCATCGTTCCTATCCCGTTGCGGCGGAGCGCGGGGCTTGAAAGCCCGGCGGTCGATCGCCATTTCATGTGCTCAGGCATGGACGCGCGGAAACCCCGCGGAAAGTGCTCTCATGCCGATGTCGTGCAGGTGCGGGAAAATAGCCAAAGCACTGAGGCGGGTCAACCGGCCGCTGTGAATTGTCTGGAAATAAAATTCCTTTTAATTCAATCAGTTGCGTATTCCGTTTGATTGCCCCTGCTACACTGGTTTAAGACGACGACAACAATGATGGTTTCGAACCGGTTCCGGGCAGAGCACCGCGGGCCGGTTTTCGACATGGAGTATAGACATGCGCGACCAGTTCGCAGACGCCCTCAAGGAAGCCCTGAAAGCCAAGGACGCACGGCGTACCTCGACCGTGCGGCTGATCCAGGCGGCGATCAAGGACCGGGATATCGCCAATCGGGGCCTCGGCAAGGACCCGGTCAGCGACGACGAGATCCTGCAGATCCTCGCCAAGATGATCAAACAGCGCGAGGAGTCGGCCCGCATCTATGACGAGGGCGGCCGGCCGGAGCTTGCCGAGCAGGAGCGCCAGGAAATCGTGATCATCAACCATTTCCTCCCGGCCCAGCTTCCGGAAGACAAGGTTCGTGAGCTTTGCGCGGCGGTCATTCAGGAAACGGGCGCCCATGGTCTGCGCGACATGGGCAAGTGCATGAACGCGCTCAAGGAGCGTTATCCCGGCCAGATGGACTTCGCCAAGGCGTCCGGCCTGGTCAAAGACCTGCTCAAGTAAAGGCTGGCGCCCGTTCGTATAGGACGGGCGTCACCCTATCCGCAGTCGCCTGAAACACGGTTTCGAACGCGCGATCGATCAGGGCGAATTTTTCCGCCTGATAATCCCAATACTCACGGGCAAAGGCTTGCGACAGCCAGACCTTGCCACGTGCCGGGGATCTCTCCCATTCCAGGCTGCCCAATTGCGCGGCCTTGTCGAAGATCCGCTTGAGATGGGTCTTCGAGATCATGAAGCGTTCGCTGAGGTCGCCTGGCGAAACGGGACCGATCGACAGCCGCTCTGCCTGCGGGTCGAAGGTGGCGATGCGGGAGAACAGGTCGTCCATCACCACGCCGCCAGAATTGACCCAGGTGAAAAGATCGAAGGTCGGCCCGGGGCGGCGGACACGGTCGTTGCCCACAAGCGCGTGCGCGATTTCCGCCTGCAGCCGGCCGAAGCGGCCCGGCTCGTCACTAAGTGTCGCAATCCGCAACCTGCCGTCGAGGGCATCGAGGATGGCCAGATGTGCGCCCAGCCATTTCCAGACATAGTCGAGCGCGGTCTCTGTTGGTTCCAGCGGCCGGTTGCGCTTGTTTGGCTGCACGGCCGCGTAGCGCGCGAACCGATAGGCGACCATCTCCTGCACGAACGAAGCTGCGGTATTGCGGCTGGCGATTTCGTTGGCGACGACATAGTCGACGAAGCGGCCAGTATAAAGTCCGCTCGATGGGTCGCCGGGGGTACGATCATGATGGAGAGCCAGGCCGGACTGCGCCATCAGCCATCGCTGCTGCGAGGCGAAGATCGACGCGAGCCGCGGGCTCTCCTTGTACATCGCCACCATGCCGCGGGCATAGCTCAGAACGGCAGTGAAGAAAGCGGGGCTGGACGCGAGCGCCTCGACGGCAAAGGCCATGGTGGTTATCCAATTCGGGACGGCGAATTGATGTCGCGCGCACCGACGGAGTCAAACGCTACCTTGTGCCTTCAGAAAAATTTCAGAACTGTTTCAGTGTTGCTGGACGCGATTTCCGATTCCGTGCTGTGAATTGCGTGCAAGCCGGATCACTCTTGTGGCGTCCTACGCTGTTGCCGCCTATATGGAGGATCGACCAGAGGTTTCCATGCGCTTTTCACAGTCCTTTCTTGACGAGATACGCGACCGCGTGCCGATTTCGGACGTGATTGCCAAGCGCGTCACCTGGGATCGGCGCAAGACCAATGTCTCGCGCGGTGACTATTGGGCCTGCTGCCCGTTCCATGGCGAGAAGTCGCCGAGCTTTCACTGCGAGGACCGCAAGGGCCGCTACCATTGCTTCGGCTGCGGCGTCACCGGGGACCACTTCCGCTTCCTGACCGACCTTGAGGGCTTGAGCTTCCCGGAAGCCGTGCAGCAGATCGCCGACATGGCGGGCGTTGCCATGCCGCAGCCTGATCCGCAGGCCGAACGGCGCGAGAAGGAGCGCACGAGCCTTCTCGACGTCATGGAACTGGCGACGGCGTTTTTCGAAGACCAGCTTCAGACGGCGGGTGGCGCCAAGGCGCGCGCCTATCTGCGCGAGCGCGGCCTCACGGGCCGGACGATCGAGACATTCCGTCTGGGGTATGCGCCCGACAGCCGCAATGCGCTGAAGGAGTTCTTATCCGGCAAGGGCATCGGCAAGGAACAGATCGAGGCCTGCGGGCTCGTGGTGCACGGGCCTGATGTGCCCGTCTCCTATGACCGTTTCCGCGACCGCATCATGTTCCCGATCCTGTCGTCGCGCGAAAAGGTCATCGCCTTCGGTGGTCGTGCCATGTCGCCGGACGCGCCGGCCAAATATCTGAACTCGAACGAGACCGAACTCTTCCACAAGGGCAATGTGCTCTACAACTTCGCCCGTGCCCGCCGCGCCTCGCAAGGGGCGAGCCGCCAGGGCGACCTTGGGCCTGCCGCAGGAACGATCATCGCCGTCGAAGGCTATATGGACGTGATTGCGCTGCATCAGGCAGGTGTCGAAAACGCCGTGGCGCCGCTTGGCACTGCGCTCACCGAAAACCAGCTCGACCTTCTCTGGAAGATGACCTCGCAGCCGGTGCTCTGCTTCGACGGTGATGGTGCCGGCATTCGCGCCGCCAATCGCGGCGTCGACCTGGCGCTGCCGCACCTGAAGCCGGGGCGTTCGGTTCGCTTCGCCATGCTGCCGGATGGCAAGGACCCGGATGACCTCGTGCGCCAGGAGGGCCGCGCGCCCTTCGATAAGGTGCTGGCCAATGCCCGCTCGCTGGCCGACATGGTCTGGCAGCGCGAAATCCAGGGCGGGGCGTTCGACACGCCTGAAAAACGCGCCGAGCTCGAAGCGCGGCTGAAGCAGGTGACATCGGTCATCGCCGACGAAAGCGTGCGGCGCCACTATGGCCAGGACATGCGCGACCGGCTGAACGCCTTCCTGCAATCGTCCGGTCCCGGGCGTGGCGGCGAGCGGCGCCCGTTCGAGCGTGGTGGTCGACAGGCAAGCGGTCCGCGCGGGCCCGGCGGGCCAAGGGGGCCGAACGCCGGCGGGCCAACGGCCATTTCAGACCGGCTGGCGCGCTCCTCGCTCGTCAGCGGGCAACAGGTCGTTCCGCTTCTGCGCGAGAGTGTGCTTGCCCTCACGATCGTCAATCATCCGCAGTTGCTGTTCGACGAATACGACGAGATCTCGACAATCGAGTTCGATCACCGCGACCTGCAACGCTGCTGGCAGTCGGTGCTGAACGCCGCCGCTCAGCACGGGCCGCGCCTGACCCGCGAGGGTCTGGTCGAGCAACTCGGCGCAGAGGGGTTCGGCACACTGATCGGCGCGCTCGACCAGCAGATCCGTTATGCCCGGCTCTGGACGGCGACCGCGGCGGCGGCACCCGAGGATGCGCGCGAGGGCTATCTGCAGGCGCTCGCCCTGCACCAGCGCTCCAAGGCGCTGCATTGGCAGCGGCGCGAATTGGAGCGCGAGCTTGCGCACGCAACCGAAGAGGGGGACCTCGAGGCCGTGCCGCAACTGTTGCGCACGCTGCAGGAAGTGCAGCTCGAGGTGACGCGGCTGGAAAACCAGGAAGCGATCATCGAAGGGTTCGGCGTTCTGTCCGGCCGCGTGAAGGGGCCCGCCGCGCGCTAGGCGGCCTCGATCAGAAAGTCACGCCTTCCGCCCAAAGCCATGCTCGATCTTGGCGTGATGCCGACTATTCGCGCCAATGTTCAGCCACCCACGGAGCAGGGCGGATATAGTGGCGCAGGTAGCGGAACGGGTTCTTTTCGCGGCGGTCGCCGTTAAACAGCCGGCGAATATGCCCAAGCGGCGTGTCGACGCGGCCGCGATAGCCATATTGTCCGTCGATGGCGTGCTGTGGCAGCAGGCTGCGCGGGAAGAGCACGACGCGCGCATCGGCCGGCAGGCGCGGCGCGAAGAAATAGTTCAGCGGAAAGGTCCAGTGGCAATCCTGCCGGAAGTGCAGGACCCAGCGACGCGGAAACAGCTTCACCCCGCCCGGCGCATTGCGCGTGACGAAGCGTTGCTCGAAGCGGTACTCGTCTGCAATCGCTTGCGGGTTGGCGGTGAACTTCTGCTGCAGCGGCACGAGCTTGCCCACCTGGAAACGAAACAGCGACGTTTGCCCCAGCCGCTCGAATGGCGTCGTCTGGTTCTTGGCAAGGATCACGTCGTCGGGCTCGCCGACCTCGAAGAAGGAATCGAGCGATCCGACGATGACGAGGTCGAGATCGAGAAACAGAACCGGCCCCTTGAGATTGCCGAGCTTCGGTCCCCAAAGCCTGGACTTCTGCCAGATGCCGGGCGTGTTCGTCGGCATCTGGTCGAGATTGAGTGGCGGCAGGTCCTCGCAGAGAATTTCCGGACGCAGCCCTTCGAAATTGTCGGTAAAACAGGTGAAGGTGAAGGGCGGGGTGATATTGCGTGCCACCATGGCATAAAGCCGGTTGATGAACGGAGCGCCGTATTTCGTACCCCAGTTGATGCAGATGATCTGCTTGACGCCGCCGCTCGCCGCTAGAATGTTCGCCATGATGACTTCCTGATTTTTGCGAGCCACTAAAGTACTGGCGCGCCGGGAAGGTCAAGCTCGGAAAAGGCTCAATCCCCGATCGTGCAAGGCTTGCCGATCGCGCGGATTATCTCGCCCTTTGTCTTCAATTGCCCTGATGTCTATGGCATTGCGCCCATATCTGGTGATGATTGCCAGGTGTGATTCCGTGGAAGGAGACGTGATGGAAGGGGCGAAGCCCGCACGAAGCGCTGCCAGCCATCTCTTCGATGACGCCCGTCCGGCGCCGCTCGATGTGCTGAAGCGCGTCTATGGCTATTCCGCCTTTCGCGGCAAGCAGCAGGCGGTGGTCGAGCATGTGACGGCAGGCGGAGACGCTGTCGTTCTGTTTCCGACCGGCGCCGGCAAGTCGCTCTGCTTCCAGATTCCGGCCCTGTGCCGGCCCGGGCTCGGCGTGGTCGTCTCGCCCTTGATTGCGCTGATGCGCGACCAGGTCGAGGCGTTGAGACAGCTTGGCGTCAACGCCGCCGCGCTCAATTCGTCCCTGACGCGCGAGGAAGCGATCGCGGTGCGCCGCGACATCTACGACGGCACGCTCGACCTTCTCTATGTGACGCCCGAGCGCATCGTCACCGACGGTTTTGCTGATCTCATCGGCAATGCCCGCCTATCGCTGTTCGCCATCGACGAAGCCCATTGCGTCTCGCAGTGGGGGCATGACTTCCGCCCGGAGTACCGCGCGCTCGGGCTTCTGGCGGAGCGCTACCCTGGCGTGCCGCGCATCGCTTTGACGGCGACCGCCGATCCGCACACCCGCGATGACATCGTCGAGCGGCTGGCACTGACCAACGCCGAGGTGTTCACGACCAGTTTCGACCGGCCGAACATCGCCTACGAGATTGTCGAGCGCGACCAGCCGCGCCAGCAGTTGCTGCGCTTTCTCTCGCGCTTCAAGGGTTCCTCCGGCATCGTCTATTGCCTGTCGCGGGCAAAGGTCGAGGATACAGCCGAATGGCTGGATGCGCAGGGGATCAGGGCGCTGCCTTATCATGCGGGCATGGACCGGGCTTTGCGCGACAGGAACCAGGATGCCTTCCTGAAAGAAGAGAGCCTCTGCCTCGTCGCCACCGTCGCCTTCGGCATGGGCATCGACAAGCCGGACGTGCGCTATGTCGCTCACCTCGACCTGCCGGGGTCGGTGGAGGCCTACTACCAGGAGACCGGGCGTGCAGGCCGAGACGGGCAGCCATCGGAAGTCTGGATGGCCTATGGCATGGCCGATGTGGTGCAACGGCGCCGGATGATCGACGAAGGCGGCGCTGCCGACGACATCAAGCGCATCGAGCGCTCTAAGCTCAACGCTCTCTTGGCGATCTGCGAAACGGCCGGCTGCCGCCGGCAGGCGATCCTTGCGCATTTCGGCGAGGCCCATCCCGGACGCTGCGGCCATTGCGACACCTGCCTGAAGCCGGTCGAGACCTGGGACGGCACGGAAGCGGCAATCAAGGCGCTGGCGGCGGTCTATCGGACCGGCGAGCGCTTCGGCACCGGCCATGTGGTCGACGTGCTGATGGGGACGGTCAACGAAAAGACCGAGCGCTTCGGCCATGTCGGCATGCCCGTTTTCGGTGCCGGCAAGGATCTGCCGGCGCGGACCTGGCAATCGGTGTTCCGTCAGTTGCTGGCGGCGGGGCTGATCAGCGTCGACCACTCAGCCTTCGGCGCACTGAAACTCGAACCGGAGGCGCGCACCGTCTTCAAGCGCGAAAGGCAGCTGTTCTTCCGCAAGGATCGCCCGACCTCGGGCAAGGCCGCGCGCGGCGCCAAATCGGGCGCGCAGCGCGAGCGCGCCGATCTTGCCGGCTCCGATCTCGAACTTTTCGAGCTGCTGCGCGCCGAACGCTTCTCGATCGCCAAGGAGCTGAACGTACCGCCCTATGTCGTCTTCCCGGACGCGACGCTGATTGCGCTCGCCAAGGAACGCCCGCGCGACTTCGACGAACTGCTTGACATCCCCGGCATTGGCGAGAGCAAACGCGAGCGCTACGGCGAAGCGTTTCTCGCGGTCATTGATGGGTACTTGGATGGGTGAGGGCGGGCAGCCCGGCTTGGGAAACGTAGCGCCAATCGAATGACGGACGAGGGGCATTCATCGCTCCGCCGCGCTGCGCCGATGTCTTGAACGTCCATTCGCGCTGCGGCCGCCGCGCAACAAGAGCCATTCTTGGGCCTGCGCTGTTGGCCACATCCCGTCGCCGTGCCTGGAAGAAAATGTCCGATAGAACACGCCGCGCGACACAATATGTCTGCCACGCCGTCGCGCCGTGAAATGCCCTGTCGTTTTTGCGCGAGCCTGCTGGGCGCGCCGGAATTTGCTGCAAGTCAAAAGCCGTCATGATACTCGTCATGCACGCGATGTTTTCTTTGAGCGAGAGCGCCATGACTTCAGCCTTTCTGACCCATCTTCGTTCCGAACTCGAGGGCCTGAAGACGGCCGGGCTCTACAAGTCCGAGCGGGTCATCACCTCGAAGCAGGCGGGTGAAATCGAGGTTGCCTCAGGCGACCGTGTCCTCAACTTCTGCGCCAACAACTATCTCGGCCTTGCCGACAACGAGGAACTGGCCGAGGCCGGCAAACAGGCGCTCGACCGTTATGGCTACGGCATGGCCTCCGTGCGCTTCATCTGCGGCACGCAGGAAGAGCACAAGGCACTTGAGGCGCGCATCTCCTCCTTCCTGAAAATGGAAGACACGATCCTCTATTCCTCCTGTTTCGATGCCAACGGCGGCCTATTCGAGACTCTGCTTGGCGAAGACGATGCGATCATCTCCGACGCGCTCAACCATGCCTCGATCATCGATGGCGTGCGCCTCTCCAAGGCCAAGCGCTTCCGTTATGCCAACAACGACATGGCGGCGCTGGAAGAGGAGCTGAAGAAGGCGGAGGGCAGTCGCTTCAAGCTGATCGCCACCGATGGCGTGTTCTCCATGGACGGCATCATTGCCAATCTTGGTGGGGTCTGTGACCTCGCCGACAAGTACGGCGCGATGGTCATGGTCGATGACAGCCATGCGGTTGGCTTCGTCGGTAAAAACGGCCGTGGTTCGGCCGAACACTGCGGCGTCGAAGGCCGGATCGACATCATCACCGGCACGCTCGGCAAGGCGCTCGGCGGCGCTTCGGGCGGCTACACCTCGGCCAAGGCCGAGGTCATCGACTGGCTGCGTCAGCGCTCGCGTCCCTATCTGTTTTCCAACACGCTGGCGCCGGTGATTGCGGCCGCGTCGCTGAAGGTGTTCGACCTGATCGAAAACGGCGACGCGCTGCGCGAACGGCTCTATGCCAATGCCGCGCTCTTCCGCACTGAAATGTCGAAGCTCGGCTTCACGCTCGCGGGCGAGGGGCATCCGATCATTCCGGTCATCCTTGGTGACGCGGCACTCGCCCAGGAAATGGCGGCGCGCATGCTGAAGAAGGGCGTCTATGTCATCGGCTTCTCGTTCCCGGTGGTGCCGAAGGGCCAGGCGCGCATCCGTACGCAGATGTCGGCCGCCCATAGCGAGGCAGACGTACGTCGGGCGATCGCGGCCTTCGAAGAGGTTGGTCGCGAACTCGGCGTGATCTGAGAAAACGGGACACAGGGTTTGCCCCTCACTTCGGGTTTGCCCCTCAACCTAACCCTCTCCCCGCAGGCGGGGAGAGGGGACGTGCCCGGCAGATGGCCGTAGCGTGCGTGGCCGACGCGGGAATTGGTGAGGCTGACGTGGGGTGAGTGAGGACGGCTGGAGAGAGCATGGAAGGGCGCGGCATATCCCTTCTCCCCGCGAGCGGGGAGAAGGTGGCGGCAGCCGGATGAGGGGCAAGCCCTCACCGGGCGGATGAGGGGCTCTTACCGGGACGCTACCTTGGCAGACAGGATGCGACGGCGACCTTTGCGCCTGAAATGCGCGGCGCCGGAACGGCGATGATTTTGGAGGCAAGCAAATGACGAACATGATGAAGGCGCTGGTCAAGTCGAAGCCGGAAGAGGGCCTGTGGATGGAGCGCGTGCCGGTGCCGGAGATCGGTCCCAACGACGTGCTGATCAAGGTGAAGAAATCGGCGATCTGCGGCACCGACGTGCACATCTGGAACTGGGACCAATGGGCGCAGAAGACCATTCCGGTGCCGATGGTGGTCGGCCACGAATTCATGGGCGAGATCGCCGAGGTTGGCTCCGCCGTGACGAAATATCATGTCGGCGAACGGGTCTCGGGCGAGGGGCACATCGTCTGCGGCAAGTGCCGCAACTGCCGCGCCGGCCGCGGGCATCTCTGCCGCAACACGCTCGGCGTCGGCGTCAACCGGCCGGGCTCGTTCGGCGAATTCGTCTGCCTGCCGGAGTATAACGTCGTGCCGATCCCGGACGACGTGCCCGATGAGGTTGCGGCGATCTTCGACCCCTTCGGCAATGCCGTGCACACTGCACTTTCCTTCGACCTCGTCGGCGAGGACGTGCTTGTGACCGGCGCCGGGCCGATCGGCATCATGGGGGCGATGGTCGCCAAGCGTTCCGGCGCCCGCAAGGTCGTCATCACCGATATCAACCCGACACGCCTGGCGCTCGCCAAGAGCGTCGGCATCGATTATGTCGTCGACGCTTCCAAGGAGAACCTTGCCGACGTGATGAAGGCGATCGGCATGACCGAGGGCTTCGATGTCGGGCTGGAAATGTCAGGGGCAGCCCCCGCCTTCCGCGACATGATCGACAAGATGAACAATGGCGGCAAGATCGCCATCCTCGGCATTGCACCGGCTGGATTCGAGATCGACTGGAACAAGGTCATCTTCAAGATGCTGAACCTCAAGGGCATCTACGGCCGCGAGATGTTCGAGACCTGGTACAAGATGATCGCCTTCGTGCAAGGTGGGCTCGATCTTTCCCCCGTCATCACCCACCGCATCAAGATCGACGAGTTCCGCGACGGCTTCGAGGCGATGCGCTCGGGCAATTCCGGCAAGGTGGTGATGGACTGGTAAGCTCCTGAGCCTGCATGCAGGCTCAATTGGCGAGGCCGAACTGGATTTCTATCTCGTGATAGCGGGCGCCTTGTCCTGCCCAGCGATGATAGATTTCGCGGCTTTCGCCGGAGAAATTGTGCCGGGACATCTCGATTGCAGTGACGAGCGGCGCGTAGCCTTGGGTGAAAAGGCTGCGCATCGGCCCCTGATGCAGCGCTGAAGCGACCATGATCGGCTCGAGGTCGATGATGTCGAACCCGCCGCGATAATCCTTGCCGACTTTGACGGGGCGGCAAATCCGCCAGCCGAAGAGCGTCTTTGCGTTCTTGGGCAGGTTGTGCGCGATGAAGATCCAGGGGTCTGCTGCGGCGAGGCCGGCGCGTTCCATTTCCGCCTCGATGACGGGTGCCAGCGCCGCGCTCTCGGTCCGGACCTCAGGAATGGTGAGCCGGCGCGCGATCGACAGAACGCGCATGGCGTCGGTTTCCTTGATTTGCATGGGTGCGCCTCCTATGTGGCGCGAAGGTCGTCTTCGATCAGTTTGGGCGCAAGTAAAAAGCCGGAACAGTTTTGCAAAGTTGCGAACTGAATTGGGATCTTCGAGAAATAGTTTTGCGCGGCGCATGCGCCCTTTGCCACGACGACAGTCGCGGGCGGCAGGGTCAGGCCGGGTGCAGACGCGGTAAAGTTCGGCAAAGAGAATTGTCGTTGGGTTCAAGATTAAGTGGGCGAAGCCGTTCTGGTTGCGGGTGCGGATATGGCACAACGAGACCTTGCCGATTAAATTGCAGGCGCCCTTGTCTTTTGGCGGGCAGCGCCTACATCTTCAGCGGAAGCTGATAAACCCCAAAAAGCGATAGTAACGGTGATTTTTACCGAATCAGGCGGTTTTTCAGCGGAAATGCTTGACGGGATCGAAAATTCTGGGAATCACCATTTCCGAATAAGAAATGGCGAAATGACACGGCGGTTAAGGAATCATGCCAGAGGCGTTTCAGTGGCAGGACTGTCGAAGCTTGCCCGCTTTGCCACGATCGTTATCGTGGTTAAACAGGAATTAAACATCATCCCGTTACGTCAGGGGAAATGATTCGGTGGCGGGTGCGCGGCGCATCCGGACCTTCGAGCGGCATTGGCACCGGTCTCACGCCGGTTGCGACAAGGAAAGCGACGAACTAAATGGCAACCAAAGTCAAAGAAAACGAAGAAGCTGACGTAGAACGCGAAGGCGCTCCGGACGGCCCGCTTCTCGATCTTTCCGACGACGCTGTCAAGAAGATGATCAAGGCCGCCAAGAAGCGCGGCTATGTGACGATGGACGAGCTCAACTCCGTCCTGCCGTCCGAAGAAGTCACCTCCGAGCAGATCGAAGACACGATGGCGATGCTGTCCGACATGGGCATCAACGTCATTGAAGACGAGGAAGCCGAAGAAGCTGCCGGCGGCGGTGGCGACGACGAAGGCGGCGACGACGACGGCGACAGCGAGGGCGGCGAACTCGCCCCTTCCAGCGGCACTTCGCTTGCGACCAGCAAGAAGAAGGAACCGACCGATCGTACCGACGACCCGGTCCGCATGTACCTGCGCGAAATGGGCTCGGTGGAGCTTCTGTCGCGCGAAGGCGAAATCGCCATTGCCAAGCGCATCGAGGCTGGCCGCGAGACGATGATCGCCGGTCTCTGTGAGAGCCCGCTGACCTTCCAGGCGCTGATCATCTGGCGCGACGAACTGAACGAAGGCCAGACGCTTTTGCGCGAGATCATCGATCTCGAAACCACCTATTCCGGTCCCGAGGCCAAGGCTGCGCCGCAGTTCCAGAGCCCGGAAAAGATCGAGGCCGACCGCAAGGCTGCCGAGGAAAAGGAAAAGACCCGCAAGGTTCGCTCGCCTGCCAACGACGACGACATCACCAATGTCGGCGGCGATGTGATGCCGGCGGAGGAAGAAGAGGAAGACGACGACGAGTCGAACCTCTCGCTCGCCGCCATGGAAGCGGAACTGCGCCCGCAGGTCATGGAAACCCTCGACATCATTGCCGAGACCTACAAGAAGCTGCGCAAGCTGCAGGACCAGCAGGTGGAAGCCCGCCTTGCTGCCACCGGCACGCTGTCGCCCGCCCAGGAGCGCCGCTACAAGGAGCTCAAGGACGAGCTGATCAAGGCGGTCAAGTCGCTGTCGCTCAACCAGAACCGCGTCGACAGCCTGGTCGAGCAGCTCTACGACATTTCCAAGCGCCTGATGCAGAACGAGGGCCGCCTGCTGCGCCTTGCAGAATCCTACGGCGTCAAGCGTGACTCGTTCCTCGAACAGTATTCGGGCGCCGAACTCGACCCGAACTGGATGAAGTCGATCAGCAACCTGGCCGGCAAGGGCTGGAAGGAATTCGCCAAGAGCGAAAACCAGACGATCCGCGACATCCGCCAGGAGATCCAGAATCTGGCCACGGAAACCGGCATCTCGATCGCCGAGTTCCGCCGCATCGTCTCCATGGTGCAGAAGGGCGAGCGCGAAGCACGCATCGCCAAGAAGGAAATGGTCGAAGCGAACCTGCGCCTCGTCATCTCCATCGCCAAGAAGTACACCAACCGCGGCCTGCAGTTCCTCGATCTCATCCAGGAAGGCAACATCGGCCTGATGAAGGCGGTCGACAAGTTCGAATATCGCCGCGGCTACAAGTTCTCGACCTATGCCACCTGGTGGATCCGTCAGGCGATCACCCGTTCGATCGCCGACCAGGCCCGCACCATCCGCATTCCGGTGCATATGATCGAGACGATCAACAAGATCGTCCGTACCTCGCGCCAGATGCTGCACGAGATCGGCCGCGAGCCGACGCCGGAAGAACTGGCCGAAAAGCTCGCCATGCCGCTCGAAAAGGTCCGCAAGGTCCTGAAGATCGCCAAGGAGCCGATTTCGCTCGAAACGCCCGTCGGTGACGAAGAAGATTCGCACCTCGGCGATTTCATCGAGGACAAGAACGCGCTGCTGCCGATCGACGCCGCCATCCAGGCGAACCTGCGCGAGACGACCACCCGCGTTCTCGCTTCGTTGACGCCGCGCGAAGAGCGCGTGCTGCGCATGCGCTTCGGCATCGGCATGAACACCGACCATACGCTCGAAGAAGTCGGCCAGCAGTTCTCGGTTACCCGCGAACGTATCCGCCAGATCGAAGCCAAGGCGCTCAGGAAGCTCAAGCATCCGAGCCGCTCCAGGAAGCTCAGAAGCTTCCTCGACAGCTAAGGCGACAGACCTAACGACATTGCGAAAGCCGGGCAAAGTGCCCGGCTCAGACTGCTGACAAACCCCTGGCGAGAGCTGGGGGTTTGTGATTCAGTGGGCCATGTTGAAGAAACCCGGCCC
>NZ_JAKUMO010000041.1:0-24798 GCF_037026475.1 Ensifer sp. MJa1
GCCGGTCAGAACAAAACCGAACCCAAGGAAAGCCGCCAACTCAAGGCGTTCTGCCCCTTGCGTTCTTTCATTGGAGATATTCATGGGCCTTTTCAGTTTTATCAAGAACGCCGGCAAGAAGCTTGGCATCGGTGGCGATGATGACGCACCGGATGCGGAAAGCGTGCAGAAGGAACTCGCATCCCACGATCTCGGCACCAAGGACGTGCAGGTCGAAGTGGCGGGTGACAAGGTCGTGCTGAAGGGTGTCGTGAAAGACCAGAGCGTCTTCGAAAAGGCCGTCGTCGCCGTCGGCAATACGCTCGGCGTTTCCGCCGTCGAAGCCTCGGAGCTCAAGGTCGCCGATGCCGGTGCGGCACCAGCCCCCGCCAAGGCGCCGGTGTTCTACACCGTCAAGAAGGGCGACAACCTCTGGAAGATCGCCGAAGCGCAATACGGCAAGGGCAAGGGCGCCAAGAACACCCTGATCTTCGAGGCGAACAAGCCGATGTTGACCCACCCGGACAAGATCTATCCCGGTCAGGTTCTGCGCATTCCGGATCTGGACGCGGCCTGAGCGTGACCGTCCGACGTTTCGCTTTCACGGCGCTGGTTGGGCTTTGCCTTGCCGGCGCCGCCGTCGCTCAGCCGTTCCGTGAGCCGGCAAAAGGCAGCACCGAACGTGCCGCGATCCTTGACGCGATCCGCCCGGCGGTCGAAGCGGAGATGCGTGGACCTGTCGAGTTCGTGGTGATAACCATGCGCGCCGCCCCCAACTGGGCTTTCATGCAGGTCGAACCGCAGCGCCCCGGCGGCGGGACGATCGACCCCGCGCAAACCGGGTTGCGCGACGAGGCCGACATGGTGGATGGTCTGACGGTGTTCGCACTCGTCAGTTTCCAGAATGGCCGCTGGAACCTTGTCGATCATGTTGTCGGGCCGACGGATGTCGCCTACGCCGGCTGGCCGCTTCGCTATGGCGTACCGGCGGCACTTCTCGGCCTCGAATAAGAGGACTGCCAGTCATGCAGGTGCTCCCGAAAGGGATCAGACATATTCCGGGTTATCTCGATCGCGCCCGGCAGGAGCAGCTTGTCGAGGCGATTCGGTCAGTCGTTGCCGAAGCGCCGCTCTTCGTGCCGGAAATGCCGAAGACCGGCAAACCCATGTCCGTGCGCATGACCAATTGCGGTTCGCTCGGCTGGGTCACGGATCGCGATCGCGGCTATCGTTACCAGGCTCAGCATCCGGTGACCGGAAGGCCGTGGCCGCCGATGCCGGACATATTGCTCGAGATCTGGAACGCCGTTTCCGCCAGCCAAAAGACGCCGGAAGCCTGTCTCGTCAATTTCTATTCCGAGGAAGCGCGCATGGGCCTGCATCAGGACCGTGACGAGCGCGATCTCGAAACGGCTGTCGTGTCGATCTCGCTCGGCGACAGCTGCCTGTTTCGCGTCGGCAGCAACACGCGCGGAGGCCAGACGATGTCTTTCCGGCTGGAAAGTGGCGACGTCGTGGTGCTGGGCGAGGAGGGGAGGCTCGCCTTCCATGGCGTCGACCGGATCTATCCGGACACGTCGACGCTGCTGAAGAACGGCGGCCGGGTCAATCTGACGCTCCGCCGCGTCAATCCTTGAGCCCATCCCAGCTCAGAGCTTGCGAAGCGCCACCTTTTCCGTCAGGTGGTTCGGACCCTTCTGCAGGATCAGGTCGGCGCGTGGGCGCGTCGGCAAGATGTTCTGATGCAGGTTTTTCAGGTTGATGTTGTGCCAGAGGCCCTCGGCGATCGCACGGGCCGCATCCTCGCTGATCGTGGCGTAGCGATGGAAATAGGATTCCGGGTTCTTGAAGGCGGTTTCGCGCAGCCGCATGAAGCGGTTGACGTACCAGCTGTGGATCAGGCTTTCCTCGGCATCGATGTAGATCGAGAAGTCGAAGAAATCCGACACCATTGGCACGATCTTGCCGTCGGCGGGCAGGTTGCGCGACTGCAGGACGTTGATGCCTTCGAAGATCAGGATATCCGGCCGGTCGATGACGGTGAACTGGTCCGGCAGCACGTCATAGGTCAGGTGCGAGTAGCTCGGCGCCCTGACGTTCGGCTGACCGGCCTTGATTGCCGACAGGAAGCGCAGGAGCGCGCCGACGTCGTAGCTTTCCGGGAAGCCCTTGCGGTCCATCATGTTTTCACGCTGGAGCACGGCGTTCGGATAGAGGAAGCCGTCCGTCGTCACCAGGTCGACCTTCGGGCTCGACGGCCACCGCGACAAAAGCTGCGCGAGGATACGCGCCGTCGTCGACTTGCCGACGGCGACCGATCCGGCAATGCCGATGACGAAGGGTGTCTTCGTCTCGGACATGCTGAGGAAGCGCTTGCGCTGCTCGAACAGCATCTGCGACGATTCCACATGGGTCGAGAGCAGGCGCGACAGCGAGAGGTAGATCTGCCGGACTTCGCGCAGATCGACCGGGTCGTTCAGCGAGCGCAGCCGCTGCACCTCGTCGGCCGTCAGCGTCATCGGCGTGTCGGCGCGAAAGCGCGACCATTCTTCGGCGGTGAAGAAATGATAGGGCGAATAGTCCTGCTTCTGCGGGTTGTCGGGCAGGTCGGCCGCTTCGATGTCTTTCGCCGCTATCGTCATGGGATCTGCCGATTTGCCTTTTCCTGCAGGCCGGATTGGTTCGTCCGCCGCTGAAGTTCGTTCAGAACATCCTGCAACGGAACCTCGGCGATCTTCAATACGACCATCAGATGATAGAGGAGATCGGCGCTCTCGGCGACGAGATTCGCACGGTCGTTGCTGATGGCGGCGATCACCGTCTCGACGGCTTCCTCGCCGAGTTTCTTAGCCGCCTTCGGTTGGCCGTTCGCCACCAGTTTTGCCGTCCAGGATTCGTCCGGCGCTGCCATCGCGCGCATCGCGACGATGGCCTCGAGGTCGGAAAGTGAGAAGTCGGCCATGGGAAGTCCTGAACCTTTAGTCGAGGCGCATGGCGATGCCATGCTCTGCCATATAGCGCTTGGTTTCGCCAATGCTATAGGTGCCGAAGTGGAAGATGGAGGCGGCAAGCACCGCTGTCGCGTGGCCGTCGCGGATACCCGCGACCATGTGGTCGAGGTTTCCGACGCCGCCGGAAGCAATCACCGGCGCGCGAACCGCATCGGCAACTGCGCGGGTGAGAGCGATGTCGTAGCCGCTCTTCGTTCCGTCGCGGTCCATCGAGGTCAAAAGGATCTCGCCGGCGCCAAGGTCGACGACCCGGCGGGCAAACTCAATCGCGTCGATGCCTGTCGGCTGGCGGCCGCCATGGGTAAAAATCTCCCAGCGGTCCGCTTCGCGGTCCTTCGAGACCTTCTTGGCGTCGATGGCAACGACGATGCACTGGTTGCCAAACTTGTCGGCGGCTTCGGCGACGAATTCCGGGTTCTTCACCGCAGCCGTGTTGATCGACACCTTGTCTGCGCCGGCCAAGAGCAGCTTGCGGATATCGGAGACCTGGCGCACGCCGCCGCCGACCGTCAGCGGCATGAAGCATTGCTCGGCAGTGCGGGCGACGACATCGAAGATCGTCTCGCGGTTGTCGGAGGAGGCGGTGATGTCGAGGAAGCAGAGCTCGTCGGCACCGGCAGCGTCATAGGCGCGTGCCGCCTCCACCGGGTCGCCGGCGTCGATGAGATCGACGAAGTTGACACCCTTGACCACACGGCCGTCCTTGACGTCGAGGCAGGGAATGACACGGGCTTTGAGGGTCATGGATCAGGCCTTTCTCGCGGCGCGGATCAGGGTGAGCGCTTCCTCAGGATCGATGCGGCCGTCATAAAGCGCGCGGCCGGAGATGGCGCCTTCGAGCTTCCTCGCGTCCGGTTCGACCATTCGGCGGATGTCGTCCATCGAGGCGAGACCGCCCGACGCGATGACCGGAATGGAAACCGCGTCCGCCAGTTCCAGCGTCGAGTCCCAGTTGATGCCGGTCAAGATGCCGTCGCGGTCGATGTCGGTATAGATGATCGCGGAGACGCCGGCACCCTCGAACTTCTTGGCAAGCTCGATCACGCCAAGTTCGGACGCCTCCGCCCAACCCTCGACGGCGACCTTGCCGCCCTTGGCGTCGATGCCGACGGCAACCTTGCCCGGGAACTTGGCGCAGGCCTCAATCACCAATGCCGGATCGCGCACGGCAACGGTGCCGAGAATGACACGCGCAAGACCGCGCGACAGCCAGTTTTCGATATGCTCCAGCGTGCGGATGCCGCCGCCGAGCTGCACCGGGTTCCTGGTCGCCTCGAGGATGGCGTCAACGGCGGCACCGTTGACCGTCTCGCCGGCAAAGGCGCCGTTCAAGTCAACCACGTGCAGCCACTCGAAGCCTTGGTCTTCAAAGGCGCGGGCCTGGGCGGCCGGATCCGGGTTGTAAACCGTCGCCTGGTCCATGTCGCCGAGCTTCAGGCGTACGCATTGCCCGTCCTTCAGGTCGATCGCGGGAAAAAGGATCATGGGTCTGTCCAATCAGTCGTGCGAAAGCCTCAGGGCTTCCAGCGCAGGAAATTCGAGATGAGGGCAAGGCCAAGCGCCTGGCTCTTCTCCGGGTGGAACTGCGAGCCGGCCTTGTTGCCGTTGGCGACGAAGGCTGTGACGGGGCCGCCATAGTCAGCCTCGGCAATCACGTCGCCGGCGTTTTCGGCCGCCAGATGGTAGGAGTGCACGAAATAGGCGTGCAGGCCGTCTTCGCCAACCCGGATGCCGTCAAACAGCGGATGCTCGCGCTTGAGCGTCAGCGTGTTCCAGCCGATCTGCGGGATCTTCAGCGTGGTGTCGGCGGGCGTCATCTCGACGACGTCGCCGGGAATCCAGCCGAAACCGTGGGTGATGGTCTTTTCGAGCCCGCGCGACGACATCAGCTGCATGCCGACGCAGATGCCGAGGAACGGCCGGCCGGCCTGTTCCACCACCTCGGTCAGCGCTTGCTCCATACCGTCGACCGCGGCGAGGCCACGGCGGCAGTCGGCATAAGCGCCGACGCCTGGAAGCACAATGCGGTCGGCGCTTGCCACGCGCTCCGGCTTGTCGGTGAGGTCGATCTCGGCGGAAATGCCCGCCTCGCGCGCAGCCCGCTCAAAGGCCTTGGTGGCCGAGCGCAGGTTGCCCGAGCCGTAATCGATGATGGCGACGCGCATCAGCGTTCTCCGTAGGAATCAAAAAGGCCAAGCCCGGTGCCGCCCTTTGAAGGCTGGCGCACGGTCCAATCGGCCGGGGAGGGCGGAACGGGCGTCTTTTCGCTTGGCGCAACGCTCGTGAAATAGATCTCTTCGGCCGCTTCCAGATCGGTGGCGGGAACGATGGAGCGCAGCGTCCAGTCGCGAGCCGTCAGGCTGCGTGCGACCAGAACCGGCCCCTCCAGAGCGACGACAAGGCGCAGGGCGAGCTGAGCGAATAGCGATGGCAGGAAGCCGCTTTCGTGGATCAGCAGGGAGATTAACGAAATCTGGAAAACAGCAACTGCGATTCCGATCACCCATTGCCGCTTGGCGAGTAGCCACAGCGCCGGGAAGAGAAAGGCCCACCAGGAGAAGCCGTCGGCGACGAAGCGCGCGCGCTCGTCGTCGGCACGTGCACCCGGCGGGGTCAGGATCAGATAAGAAGCCATGGTTTCAGCCAGTGACTGGCCGCTTCAGGCAAGGGTCCCCTTGGTCGAGGGAACGCGGCCGGCCTGGCGCGGGTCGATTTCGGTTGCCGTGCGGAGCACGCGGGCGACGGACTTGAAGCAGGTCTCGGCGATATGATGGTTGTTGGCGCCGTAGATGTTCTGGATATGCAGCGTGATCCCGGCGTGCTGGGCCAGCGCCTGGAAAAACTCGCGCACCAGTTCCGTGTCGAAGGTGCCGATCTTCGGCGCGCTGAAATTGACGTTCCAGACGAGGAACGGGCGACCGGACACATCCACGGCTGCGCGCGTCATCGTCTCGTCCATAGCTAGGTCGAGCGAAGCATAGCGGGTGATGCCGCGTCGATCGCCGAGCGCCTTGGCAAGGGCCTGGCCGATGGCAATGCCGGTATCTTCCACCGTATGGTGGTCGTCGACATGCAGGTCGCCGTCGGTCTTGATCTCCATGTCGATGAGCGAATGGCGGGCGAGCTGGTCCAGCATATGGTCGAAGAAGCCGACGCCGGTCGAAATCTTCGAAGCGCCGGTGCCGTCGATGTTGACCGATACGGACACCGCGGTTTCGTTGGTCTTGCGCGAAACCTCTGCAGTGCGGCTGGACGTGGCTTCTGCCATCGGGCTCTCCTCAAGTGGCTGACGCGGCTCCTTATCAGGCAAAAGCTGAAATATCCAGAACTTGCGCGCCGATTCGAAATCACCCGACGCCAGGCTCCGAACGAAGATTGCGCCGTCGGGCGGTTGCCATTTGCAAATGTGTCTGCCGTACTTACATAGGCCTCAAGCAACCAGGCTCGTGTCGCGAGCCGCAACGCCCCGCGTATTGGGGGCCCACAGGTAACTTCATGAGTGAACACAATCCCTACGGAACGATGCATGCGACGACCATCATCACGGTCCGCAAGGATGGCAAGGTGGTCATGGCCGGCGACGGCCAGGTGAGCCTCGGCCAGACCGTGATGAAGAGCAATGCCCGCAAGGTGCGCCGCCTTGCCAAGGGCGATGTGATCGCCGGATTTGCTGGTGCCACCGCCGACGCCTTCACGCTTCTCGAACGGCTCGAGGCAAAGCTCGAGCAGTATCCCGATCAGCTGATGCGCGCGGCGGTCGAGCTTGCCAAGGACTGGCGGACCAACAAGTATCTGCGCAACCTCGAAGCGATGATGCTTGTCGCTGACAAGTCGATCACGCTGGCGATCACCGGTAATGGCGACGTTCTGGAACCCGAGCATGGCACGATCGCCATCGGCTCCGGCGGCAACTACGCCTTCGCAGCCGCCCGCGCGCTGATGGACAGCGACAAGTCGGCCGAGGACATCGCGCGACGTGCGCTGCAGATCGCCGGTGACATCTGCGTCTATACCAACCACAATATCGTGGTGGAGACGCTGGATGCCGAATGAACGGCCGCATGTCAGCTTCGTGCCGGTGGTCGACGATCACCTGCCGTTGCTGCGTGCCTGGCTGAGTGAACCGCATGTGCGGCAATGGTGGGGCGAGCCCGACAAGGAAGTGGAACTGATCCGCGAAGGCTGTGCTGCCGGTGAAGTGGAGGGTTACATCTTCCACGTAGGCGACGAGCCGGCCGGCTACATCCAGTCCTGGATCCCTTTCCGATATCCGGACGAGGAGCCATGGGCCAGGGATCTGCCGGCCGATGTGCCCGGCATCGATATCTTCGTTGGCCCGGCGGAACTGACGGGCAGGGGTGTCGCGGCACTGGCGCTCAGGGCTTTCGCCGAACGGCTGTTTGCCGCTGGCGCGCCCCGGATCGTGATCGACCCCGATGCGGGCAACCGTCGGGCGGTTAGCGCCTACACCAAAGCCGGCTTCGTGCCCTACGCAGAATGGATAGATGTTTCCGGCCGCACGCTCCTGATGGAGCTGACGCGGACCGAGTTTGAGAGGACTACATGAGTACGTTTTCACCCAGAGAGATCGTGTCGGAACTCGATCGCTACATCATTGGCCAGAAGGACGCCAAGCGCGCTGTGGCCATCGCGCTTCGCAACCGCTGGCGCCGCCAGCAGCTTGGCGACGAGCTGCGCGACGAGGTGATGCCGAAGAACATTCTGATGATCGGGCCGACCGGCGTCGGCAAGACCGAGATCTCCAGGCGCCTCGCCAAGCTCGCCGGCGCGCCGTTCGTCAAGGTCGAGGCGACGAAGTTCACCGAAGTCGGCTATGTCGGCCGCGACGTCGAGCAAATCATCCGCGACCTCGTCGAGATCGGCATCGGCCTGGTGCGCGAGAAGCGTCGCACCGAAGTGAAGGCCAAGGCCCATCAGAATGCCGAGGAGCGCGTGCTCGACGCCTTGGTCGGTGCCACGGCTTCGCCGGCGACGCGCGACAGTTTCCGCAAGAAGCTGCGCGCCAACGAACTCGACGACAAGGAGATCGAGGTCGACCTTGCCGAGACCGGTTCGCCGGGTGGTTTCGAGATCCCGGGCATGCCCGGCGCCAACATCGGCGTCTTGAACCTTTCGGAAATGTTCGGCAAGGCCATGGGCGGCCGCACCAAGAAGGTCAAGACCACGATCAAGGCCTCGTATGATCTCCTGATCAACGATGAGTCCGACAAGCTGCTCGACAATGAGCAGATCCAGCGCGAAGCGGTCAAGGCGGTCGAGGACGACGGCATCGTCTTCCTCGACGAGATCGACAAGATCGCCTCGCGCGAGGGCGGCATGGGCGCGGGCGTATCGCGCGAAGGCGTGCAGCGCGACCTGCTGCCGCTGGTCGAAGGCACGACCGTTGCGACGAAATACGGACCGGTCAAGACCGACCACATCCTGTTCATCGCTTCCGGTGCCTTCCACGTGGCCAAGCCCTCCGACCTCTTGCCGGAATTGCAGGGCCGTTTGCCGATCCGGGTCGAGCTTCGCGCGCTGACCAAGGAAGACTTCCGCCGCATCCTGACGGAGACCGAGGCAAGCCTCATCCGCCAGTATAAGGCGCTTCTCGAAACGGAAGAGGTCAAGCTCGACTTCACCGACGATGCGATCGATGCGCTTGCCGATGTTGCCGTGCAACTGAACGCCAGCGTCGAGAACATCGGCGCCCGTCGCTTGCAGACGGTGATGGAGCGGGTACTGGACGAAATCTCGTTCAATGCTCCGGACCGTGCCGGCCATGAGGTGACGATCGACGCCGAATATGTGCGCAAGCACGTCGGCGACATCGCCGCCAACACCGACCTGTCGCGCTACATCCTGTGACATTTCGGTGGACGCGGGCACGCAAACGCCTGCAACCCTGAATGCGTCGGCCGCCTGTCTCTCGACAGGCGGCCGCATATTTTCTAACACGGGCGCGGACATTGATCGTGCGCCGGGCATCTTTCCGACATGATCTTGGCGTAGGAGCCGCCCCGCCGACCGAGGCAGCCTCCATCAGTCACAGGAAGAAGAGATCGTGCGTTTTACCGCCTGCATGCTCGCTATCGCCACGTTTTGCCTGACCGCAAGCCAGACACTCGCAGCGACCGCCGTTCCGCCGGGAAACCGCAATGTCGAGCAGCCAGGTATCCCCGGCGCTTCCGTGCGGCGCACCAAGGCGGGCCGCACCTCCTTTGATGCCAAGTTCGAGAAGGTCCGCGATCTGCTGGCGACCGACAAGCAGCTGATCAGCAAGATCAAGTCCGTGTCGCGCGCCTATGGCATTGCGCCGATCCATATGGTCGGCGCCATCGTCGGCGAGCACACCTACAATGTCGACGCCTATGACCGGCTGCAGTCCTATTACGTCAAGGCTGCGGCCTATGCCGGCAATAGCTTCCAGTTCGGCTATGACGGTGAGACCATCGCAGAATTCGTTGCCCGGCCGCAGTTTTCCGAATGCGGCGCCAAGAAGGGTGCCTATGCGCTCTGGAGCTGCCGCGAGCGGGTCTGGGACATTGACTTTCGCGGCAAGTCGGTCGGCGGCAAGTCCTTCCCGAACAACCGCTTCAGTGCTGTGTTCTTCCAGCCGTTCTTTGCCGGCCAAACCTTCGGCCTTGGCCAGATCAACCCGCTGACGGCGCTGATGCTGACGGATATTGTCTCGAAGACGTCGGGCTATGACCGGCTTGATGAGAACAACGCCGCCGGCGTCTACGAAGCGATCATGGATCCGGACGTCTCGCTCGCCTATATGGCCGCCTCGATCCGCCATTCGATCGATGCCTACAAGTCGATTGCCGGCATCGACATTTCCACCAATCCCGGGGTGACTGCGACGCTCTACAATGTCGGCAATCCGGATGGCCGTGCAGCAGCCCTTGCTGCCAAGATCCAGAGCGGCCAGGCCCAGTGGCCGGAGGAAAATTATTACGGCTGGCTCGTCAACGACAAGCTTTCGGAGCTTGAAGGCCTGTTGTGATTCACGTGAAGCACTTTCCTTGATTGCGCCGTAAAAACCTGAAATCATTGGCGCAATCGAGAAAGGCAATCACCATGGACATGCGTCCGGAGCCCTTCGAGCCGCCGGCTCCCATTCCGCGAGTGGGCATCCCTTCCTACCTGCAGATCATCAGGACGGTCCTGCGCAACCCGCTCGAACTGTGGGGCGAGCCGTCCTACACCTTGCCCTGGATCGAGACCAAGTTCGTCAACCAGCGCACCCTGATCGTCAACGATCCCGGCCTCATCCGCCACATCCTCGTCGACAACGTCGGCAATTACGAAATGTCGAAGGTGCGTCGGCTGATCCTGCGGCCGATCCTGCGCGACGGATTGCTGACCGCAGAAGGCGAGATCTGGAAGCGTTCGCGCAAGGCGATGGCGCCGGTGTTCACGCCGCGCCACGCCAAGGGCTTTGCCGGTCAGATGTTGCGCAGTTCGGAAGCATTCGTCGAGCGCTATGCCGGCGCCGGAAAAGCGCCGTTCACGACCAACATCGCCGCGGACATGACGGAACTGACCTTCGACATCCTTGCCGAGACCCTGTTTTCCGGCGAGGTTGCGGTCGAAAAGGACGGCTTCGTCCAGAGCGTCGAGGAACTCCTGCATCGCATGGGCCGCGTCGACCCCATGGACGTGTTGCTAGCGCCGGAATGGGTGCCCCGATTGACGCGCATTGGCGGCAAGAAGGTGATGAACCGTTTCCGCTCGATCGTCTCCGAGACGATGGCGCTGCGCCGGCGCAAGATGGCGCAGGATCCTGAGGGGACGCCGAAGGACTTCCTCACGCTGCTCCTGGAGATCGAAGGCAGCCAGGGCCTTTCGACCGCCGAGATCGAGGACAATATCCTCACCTTCATCGGTGCCGGGCATGAGACGACCGCCCGGGCGCTTGCCTGGACGCTCTATTGCATCGCCAATACGCCGGCATACCGGGAGACGATGGAGGCGGAGATCGATGCTGCAATTGCAAGCGGTGCGGATCCGGTCGACTGGCTTGGGCTGATGCCGCATGTGCTTGCCGCCTTCGAGGAGGCGATGCGGCTCTATCCGCCGGCACCTTCGATCAACCGTGCGGCGATCGAAGAGGACGAGTGGACGTCACCCTCCGGTGAGCGCGTGCGCATACCCAAGGGTATCGCCGTGCTGATCATGCCCTGGACGCTCCACCGCCACGTGCTCTACTGGGACAAACCGCGCGCCTTCATGCCGGAGCGCTTCCTGCCGGAAAACCGCGAGAAACTGCATCGCTACCAATACCTGCCGTTCGGTGCCGGTCCGCGGGTCTGTATCGGCGCCACTTTCGCGCTGCAGGAGGCGGTGATCGCGCTCGCGGTGTTGATGCACCGCTATCGCTTCGATCCGAACGAGGAGACCAATCCTTGGCCAGTGCAGCGCCTCACTACTCAACCGCGGGGCGGCTTGCCGATGAGGGTGTCGGCTCGCTGAAGGTCTTGCCGGGAATCGGCGATTGCACCGATCGAACCGGGGAATCGGCCGGCTTCGGTTGCTGCAGCAGCTTCGACGGCTTCTTGATCGCCTTGATCTGCGCGCAGGTGGCGTCGCCGACATTGTCGCAGGGTTTATAGACGACGATCTCGCTGCCGGCGCCATCGTCCCAGACGGCCTGGATCGTCAGCGTCTGTGCCGTTTTCGCGGGAAGCGAGATGTAGACATACTCGGCCGTCTCGTCGCCCGGCAGGTTGAACGGCAGCTGCGGATTGCATTTGGCCAGCGGAAAACGCTGGTCGAGTGCGTCCGAATTGATCGAGTAGCGGATTTCCGATAGCCGGCAATGCATCGTCTGCAATGCGGTGAAATAGATTAGCTGCCGGTCGTCATAGTCGCGAAACTGGATCCAGCCGGTCTGCTTGTTGGCGTCCAGCATCGCCTTGTAGATAGCGACTTCCGGCAGTTGCGGCTTGTATTCCTCTTCCTCGGCATCCTGGGCGCGCGGTGCGCTGGCGTGAAAGCCAAGCAAGCCTACTGCCAGCAGCGAAGCGATGAGTGACGGACGGCGGCGTTTGTGCATGCGAGGGACCCCTGACATTCTCGTGGGGTGTCGCTGAACTCATCGTCCATGTCTGCGACACGATGGTTTTCTTCTGAAATATGTCATATCACCGCATCGATCCCCATTGAACCCGGGGCCTTGCCCCGCGCGAACTTCCGGACTGGCGCGAATTGACCTCCCATTTTCTTCTCGGCATCGACACCGGCGGCACTTACACCGACGCCGTTCTCTTCTCGGAGACGCAAGGTGTCGTCGCCAAAGCCAAGGCATTGACGACCCGCCATGACCTGGCGGTCGGCATTTCCGGTGCGGTCGAGGCTGTGCTCGATCAGGCAAAGGTGCCGGTTTCGGCGATCAGCATGGTGTCGCTGTCGACGACGCTTGCCACCAACGCCCTGGTCGAAGGGCAGGGGGGACGCGCCGGCCTCGTCATGATCGGTTTCGGCCCGGACGATCTGAAACGCGACGGTTTGCAGGACGCGCTCGGTTCCGATCCAGTGATCTTTCTGCCGGGTGGCCACAATGTGCATGGTGGAGAAACCCCGCTCGACATGAGTGAACTTGACGCCGCCCTGCCGG
The DNA here is from genome assembly GCF_037026475.1 of Ensifer sp. MJa1. NCBI lineage: Bacteria > Pseudomonadati > Pseudomonadota > Alphaproteobacteria > Hyphomicrobiales > Rhizobiaceae > Ensifer > Ensifer sp. MJa1. Next base: position 12,613 of record NZ_JAKUMO010000041.1, read on the forward strand.
TGCTTGCCGGTCAGGTCTCCTCCTTCGCCATTGCCGGCTACTTCGCAGTCCGCAATCCGGATCATGAGAAGCGGGTGCGTGAGCGCATTCGAGAAGTCTCGCATTTGCCGGTGACCTGCAGCCATGAGCTCTCTTCGAAGCTTGGCGGCCCGCGCCGGGCGCTGACGACACTGCTTAATGCCCGTCTCGTCTCGATGATCGACCGGCTGATCGGCTCCTGCGAGGGGTTCCTGAAGGCGCGCGGCATCGATGTGCCGATGATGGTAGTGCGTGGCGATGGTGCGTTGATCTCGGCGGAGGAGGCGCGGTTGCGCCCGATTGAAACGATCCTCTCGGGTCCGGCGGCAAGCCTCGTCGGAGCACGGCACCTGACCGGCCTCGACAATGCGGTCGTCTCCGACATCGGCGGTACGACGACCGACGTTGCGGTTCTCGACTCTGGCCGCCCGCGGCTCGATGCCGAAGGCGCCGTCGTCGGCGGTTTTCGCACCATGGTCGAAGCGGTCGCGATGCGCACCTATGGCCTCGGTGGCGATTCGGAAGTGCGCATCAACGACCGCGGTCTCAAGGCAAAGCTCGATCTTGGGCCGCGCCGGCTGATGCCGCTCAGCCTTGCCGCCGCGCTGCATGGCGATGCCGTCCTGTCGGTGCTTGAAAAGCAGATGCGCGCGCAGCACCGTGGGCGTCACGACGGAAGGCTTGCGGTTCGCACTGGCCTGCCGGATCATCTCGCAAGCGGGCTCCAGCCGCAGGAACAGGCACTCTACGAGCGCATCGGCGCCGTGCCCGTTGCTCTGGAAACGCTGCTCACCTCGACGCCGCAGAAGGCGACGCTCGACCGGCTGGTCGCGCGTGGGCTTGTGCATATCTGCGGCATCACCCCTTCCGACGCCATGCATGTGCTGGGTCGGCAGTCGCAATGGAACCTCGAAGCGGCACGCCTCGGGATCGAACTTGCGGCCCGCACCCGCGACGGCTCCGGCCAACCGATCGCCGCCTCGCCCGAAGTCATGGCCGAGATGATCGTCGACCGGCTGACGCGACAATCCTGCGATGTCATCCTGCAGGCCTGTCTCGGCGAAGACGGCGCCGGCGCCATCGATCCCGCCGTTTCGCAGGCTGTCGACCGCGCGCTCACCCGCGCGGCTGGCATCGTCCGCTTCTCGCTTGCGCTCGATCGTCCGCTTGTCGGTCTTGGCGCTTCGGCGCCGGTTTATTATCCTGATATTGCCGAGATGCTCGGAACCGACGCGGCCATTCCCACTGAGGCGGGAGTTGCCAATGCTGTGGGCGCCGTGGTTGGCCAGGTCAGGGCCACGGTCACTGTCTTCGTGACGATGCCGGAGGAGGGCATCTATGTCGTCAACGGCGCCGGTGCCAGCGAACGTTTCCTGGATCAGGATCAGGCTTTCGAGGCCGCGCGCCGACGCGCCGAGATCGTGGCACTGGAAACGGCGCGTACCAACGGTGCCGATGATCCCGCCTCAATGCTGCGTGAGGAAATCGATGCGCCCGAAGTCGAGGGCAGCCGCAAGCTGATCGAGGCCCGGTTCATCGCGTCTGCCAGCGGCCGGCCGCGCATCGCTCACGATTGATCTTTTCGATTTCGGAAACAATTCTTCGCATCCTTGCAGAATTGACAGGGAATGAATTGGTGAGAAACTGCGGCCGTTTCGCGCGTACATTGCGTTTCGGGCAGGTGCCGGAAGATTTCCGCGAGCCTCCGGGCGCAAGACAAAAATGTTGGGGCGTCTTCATCGCATCCGGTCGGATCGGTGGCGCTCCTTCCGTCTATTTCAAGGAGTTGGCAGATGGACCGCATTGAAAAGTATGGTTTGAGGATTGATGCGGGTCTCCATCAGTTTCTGGTGGAAGAGGCGATGCCGGGCACCGGTATCGATGCGGAGCATTATTTCGAGCAATTCTCCGGCCTCGTGCACGAACTCGCTCCGAAGAACCGGGCGCTGCTTGCCAAGCGCGACGATCTCCAGGCCAAGCTCGATGCCTGGTACAAGCAGAACGGCGCCCCAAGCGACATCGAGACCTACCAGGCCTTCCTGAAGGATATCGGCTACCTGTTGCCGGAAGGCGGCGAGTTCAGCGTCTCCACGGCCAATGTCGATCCGGAGATCGCGACGATCGCCGGCCCGCAGCTCGTCGTCCCGGTCATGAACGCCCGCTATGCGCTCAACGCCGCCAATGCGCGCTGGGGTTCGCTTTATGACGCGCTCTACGGCACGGACGCGATTTCCGATGCCGATGGCGCAGAAAAGGGCCGCGGCTACAATCCCAAGCGCGGCGCCAAGGTCATTGCCTGGGCCCGCGACTTCCTCGATGCCAGCGCGACGCTGGCGAAGGGAAGCTGGGCCGACGTCACGTCTCTGAAGGTTGCCGGCGGAGCGCTGGCGATCGGGCTCAAGGACGGCGAAAGCACGACGCTGCGCAATGCCGCGCAGTTCGTCGGCTTTTCCGGTCAGGAAGGCGCGCGCTCCGAGGTTGTTCTCCGGCACAACAATCTGCATGCGGTCATCGTGCTCGACGCCTCGACGCCGATTGGTAAGGAAGATCCAGCCGGGATTTCCGACGTCATTCTCGAATCGGCAATCACCACGATCATGGACTGCGAGGATTCGGTCGCCGCCGTCGACGCCGAGGACAAGGTCGTCGTCTACCGCAATTGGCTCGGCCTGATGAAGGGCGATCTTTCGGAAGAGGTTTCCAAGGGCGGAAAGACCTTCACCCGTCGCCTCAATGCCGATCGTACCTACACGGCTGCTGCCGGCGGCACGTTGTCGCTTCCCGGCCGCTCGCTGATGCTGGTCCGCAACGTCGGCCACCTCATGACGAATCCGGCTATCCTTGATCGCGACGGCAATGAAGTGCCCGAGGGCATCATCGACGCCATGGTCACGGCACTGATCGCCCTGCATGATATCGGCAACGGCGGTCGCCGCATGAACTCGCGCGCGGGTTCGATGTATGTCGTCAAGCCGAAGATGCATGGCCCCGAGGAAGTCGCTTTCGCCAGCGAGATTTTCGCCCGCGTCGAAAGGGCGCTCGGCATGCCCGCCAACACGATGAAGATGGGCATCATGGATGAGGAACGGCGCACGACCGTCAACCTCAAAGAATGCATCCGCGCCGCCAGCCAGCGCGTCGTCTTCATCAACACCGGCTTCCTCGACCGCACCGGCGACGAGATGCACACGTCCATGGAAGCCGGCCCGATGATCCGCAAGGGTGACATGAAGCAGGCCGCCTGGATCGGAGCCTACGAGAACTGGAACGTCGACATCGGTCTCGAGTGCGGCCTTTCCGGCCACGCCCAGATCGGCAAGGGCATGTGGGCGATGCCCGACCTGATGGCCGCGATGCTCGAGCAGAAGATCGCCCATCCCAAGGCCGGCGCCAACACCGCCTGGGTTCCGTCGCCGACGGCGGCAACGCTGCATGCGACGCATTACCACCGCGTCAATGTTGCCGAAGTCCAGGCAGGCCTGAAGAGCCGTACCCGCGCCAAGCTCTCCGACATCCTCTCGGTGCCGGTCGCCGTCCGGCCCAACTGGACGCCGGACGATATCCAGCGCGAACTCGACAACAACGCGCAAGGCATCCTCGGCTACGTCGTGCGCTGGATCGATCAGGGCGTCGGCTGCTCGAAGGTGCCGGACATCAACAATGTCGGTTTGATGGAAGACCGCGCGACGCTGCGCATCTCCGCCCAGCACATGGCCAACTGGCTGCACCATGGCGTCGTCACCGAGGCACAGGTCGTCGAGACGATGAAACGCATGGCAGCGGTCGTCGATGGTCAGAACGCCGATGACGCGCAGTATGTGGCGATGGCCGGTAATTTCGACGGTTCGATCGCCTTCCAGGCGGCGCTAGAGCTGGTTCTGAAGGGCCGCGAACAGCCCAGCGGCTACACCGAGCCGGTTCTCCATCGCCGCCGTCTGGAGTTGAAGGCGCGCAACGCCGCCTGATTCTCGGATCGGACCCGAGCGTTTTCGACAAGGCCGCGCGTTCTCTGGAACGCGCGGCCTTGTGTTTTTTGACAGGTCGGCTTCGGTCTAGAACTCGGCCCACCCGTCGGTGGCCAGTGCCGCGTTTCCTTGGGCGGCGTGCGGGTTCGACCGCTTGGCGACCCGAAGGCTGCGATCGCCATGATGATAGCTGACCGCTGCCGCTACCGCCGGATGCCGGAGTTCCGATCCTGTATTGGCGTTAGTGCCACCGCCGAGCGCGAAGCGTCCGATCAGGTTGCGCAGGTTCATGCCCTCCTGCGCCAGGTTGGCAGAGGCGGCATTGGCTTCCTCGACCATTGCGGCGTTCCTCTGCGTCACCTGGTCCATCTGGTTGACGGCGGTGTTGACCTCACTGAGGCCCACCGATTGTTCGCGGGCGGACGTGGCGATCGCGGCCATATGCTCGTTGATGGTGATGACATGCGCCTCGATCGTCTGCAGCGCCTCGCCGGTGTCGCGCACCAGGCGCACGCCGTTCTCGACTTCCTGGCTCGATGTGCGAATGAGATCCTTGATTTCCTTGGCCGCCTTGGCCGAACGCTGGGCCAACTCGCGCACTTCCTGGGCGACGACGGCAAAGCCCTTGCCTGCCTCCCCGGCTCGAGCCGCCTCGACGCCGGCGTTCAGTGCTAGAAGGTTCGTCTGGAAGGCGATCTCGTCGATGACGCCGATGATGCTGGAAATCTGGCTGGACGATTCCTCGATCCGCCGCATGGCTTCCACCGCATTGGCAACGACGACGGCCGACTGGGCGGCGCTGGTCTTCGCCTCGCCGGCAACATCGCGGGCTTCCTCCGTCCGCCGTGAAGAGTTGCTGACATTGGCGGTGATCTGATCGAGCGCCGCCGCCGTTTCCTCCAGCGAAGCGGCCTGCTGTTCGGTGCGCTTCGACAGGTCGTCGGCGCTCTGGCTGATCTCGCGCGTGCCCATGCCGATATTGTCGGCGCTGTTGGCAACGGCAAGAAGCGCATCGTTGAGCTGGTCGGCCGCCTTGTTGAGGTCATGCCGCAGCTGTTCGAACTCGGCGGCGAAAGGTTCGGTGAGCCGGACGGCGAGGTCGCCGTTGGCCAGCCGTTGAAGTCCGGCGGCAAGCCCGGCCGTCGCCTGCGTCAGCCTCTCCTGCGCTGCCTGCTCCGCCTGCTTCTCAACGCGGAGGCGCTCGGCTTCGCTGTTGCGGCGGTTCTCTTCCGCTTCTGCCTGCAGCCGCAGGTTCGACCGCGCCGCCTCGCGGAAGGACTGGATGGCACGGGCCATTTCGGTAATCTCGTCTTTGCCGGTCACCGGCTCGTCGCGCTCTTCGATGTGCCCATCGATCAGCTTGCGCATGGCGGCGATCTGGCGGCCGAGCGGTCCGACGATACCGCGCAACACCACCAGGAGCGTGCCGGCGCCGAGCGCCATCACCAGGACGATGATGGCGATGCTGAGCTTCTGCACGGCATTGAATTCATGGTGCTTGGCCTCGAAGGTCGCGCCCGAGAGCTCGACCTGCAAGTCCGAGATTTCGGAGATCGTTGCCGTCAGCGGGTCGATCGTTGCGTAGAGCTTATCGCGCACGAACGCATCGAGCGCCTTCTGATCCTTGGCTGAGAGAATTTGCGTCAGCGCCGTGATCGAATCCATCGCGACAACCATCTGGCGCTCGGCATCGCTGACCAGCCGGCGTTCCTCGTCGGTCATCGTCGTTGCCGCATAGGCATCCCAGTTGCTCTTGATGACACCGCGCGCCGCGTTCACCGAGGCGAGCCCGCTCTCCATCGTCTCGTTGCCGTTGCGCACCTTGTGGGCGGCATCGACGATCGAGACGGCAAAGGCGTCGGATGTCGCCTTGAGGTTCTTCAGTGGCACGATGCGATCGGCATAGACTGCGTCCATCGTGTCACTGGTTTCCGACAGCATGCTCTGGCTGTGAATGGCGATGCCTATGGCGATGGATGACAGCAGCGCTATCGCGCCGATAAGCTTGGTCTTGATCAGCATGGCCAGTCCCTCCCGAACGGGTTTCTGGGCATACTGTTTCGCTTATTTAGATAACGCTTACTTAATAACTGGCTGAATTTAAGTCGAAATTGATCTTTTATCGACCAACACGATCATCCTTCGCGACCCTGATTTGAGTGCATTTGCGCAGAGCAACTTTGCGTCGTCGGTAGCGCGCCGTTGCGCCATTCTGGCGCTAGCAAGTGCTGGTTGAAGGCGGATACGAAAAAGCCGCCGAACGGATCGGCGGCTTCGTCAAGGTCGGTCTTGTCGCGATTACTGCTGCACGACGACGCGGGCGCTCTTGCCGGGACGGACGCGCGAGTAGAGGTCGATGATGTCCTGGTTCATCAGACGAATGCAGCCGGACGAAGCGGCAGTACCGATCGACGACCATTCCGGCGTGCCGTGCAGGCGGAACAGCGTGTCCTTGCCTTCATCGTTGAAGAGGTAGAGCGCACGCGCGCCGAGCGGGTTCTTGAGGCCGGGGCCCATGCCTTCCTCGACATACTTGGCCACTTCCGGCTTGCGTTCGGCCATTTCCTTCGGCGGATGCCACATCGGCCATTCCTGCTTCCAGGCGACGTAGGCCTCGCCTTCCCATGCAAAGCCGGCCTTGCCGACGCCGATGCCGTAACGCACGGCCTTGCCGCCCGGCAGCACGTAGTAGAGGAAGCGGTTCGGCGTGTTGACGACGATCGTTCCAGGGCGCTCCTTGGTGGTGTAGTCGACGATCTGGCGATGGTAGCGGCTGTCGACCTTGTTGATCGGGATGGCGGGCAGCGCGTAGCCGTGATCCTCAACAGCGCCATAATCGCCCGTGAAAATCTGATTCGTGGCAATAGTCACCGGCGCGGGCTCATTGGCCGCGGTTTCAGGCTTGGACGAGGTTGTCGAGCAGCCGGCAACAGCGAGTGTGGCCGCGAGGCTGCACAAGAGGAAGGCATTGCGGAAGCGCATGGGAGTCTCTTAAAAAGAAGCGAAGAAAAACTGGGTCGCCGCGACCAACAGTGACTACGGTTATTTTCGATTAGTTTGTGCTATGCAAGAGATTGCGCGGCCACAATTTGGCCAGAAGGTGCAAATTCCGTGACGCTGGCTTTTTTGCAACAAAATGGCCGGCGCAAAGGGGCCCCGGACGCATGACGATCCTCTCCATCCATGGTGACAACCCGCTGATCGACGGCCGCCAGTCGAATCGCGCGATGATGGTCCGCCGCGGCGTGCAGCGGTTGTTCGCCGAACTGGGCCATTCGGTGTTGCCCGAACTGACGCTTTCAAGCGGAAGGCGCGCCGATCTCATCTCGCTGTCGGCCAAGGGAGAGATCTGGATCGTCGAGATCAAGACCTCGATCGAGGACTTTCGGGTCGACCGCAAGTGGCCGGACTACCGAATGCATTGCGACCGCCTGTTCTTCGCGACCCATGCCGGCGTCCCACTCGATATTTTCCCTGAGGAGTGCGGCCTGTTGCTGTCGGATGGTTATGACGGCCACATTGTTCGCGAAGCGCCTGAACACAAACTCGCAGCCGCGACGCGCAAGTCGGTGCTGCAGCTCTTTGCCCGCACCGCGGCGCAACGCCTGATGCTTGCAGAGTGGGCGGCCGAGCGCAACAACGAGCTTGGCGGCTCGATCGGCGACATTCTTTCGGGCAGCCGCGACAGCGGCAACTGACGGACGTTACTTCGGCGCCCGCTTGGCGAGAATGCGCTGCAGGGTGCGGCGGTGCATGTTGAGCCGACGTGCCGTTTCCGAGACGTTGCGCTCGCACATTTCATAAACGCGCTGAATATGTTCCCAACGGACGCGATCGGCCGACATCGGGTTTTCCGGCGGCTCCACCCGCTCGCCCTGGCGCTGTACCAGGGCCGCGAACACCTCGTCTGCGTCGGCGGGCTTGGCGAGGTAATCGACCGCGCCGAGCTTGACCGCGTTCACGGCGGTGGCGATGTTGCCATAACCAGTCAGCATGATCATGCGTGTGTCGTCGCGGCGGCTGCGGATCGCCTCGATGACGTCCAGACCGCTGCCGTCGCCAAGCCTGAGGTCGATGACGGCGTATTTCGGCGGATTGCCCTTCGCCTTGGCAATGCCCTCGGCCACCGATTCGGCAATGTCGACGGTGAAGCCGCGCGCTTCCATGGCGCGGGCAAGCCGCCTGAGGAACGGGGCATCGTCGTCGACGAGCAGCAGTGTGCGGTCCGGTCCGATCAGTTCGGCGTCCTGGGCGGGTGTGCTGGGCGAAGCTGTCGATTTGTCGGTCATACTGGCAATCCTTGGGCGAAAACCATCCGTTTTCACCGAGATTATAGGTTTCATCCAATGCCGTTCAATAAACTGCCAAACGTCATTTCGCCAGTTTCGTATCCATCAGGGCGCGCGGCCATTCGACGCTGACCCGGGCGCCCGGTTTGTCCGACCCGCCGTTCTCGAAGCGCAGCCGGGCGCCGGAACGTTCAAGCAGCGTCTTGGCGATGAACAGGCCAAGGCCGAGGCCGCCGGCGCTGTCGTCCTTCTGCCGGCGCGTGACATAGGGCTCGCCGATGCGCTGGAGGATTTCCGGCGCGAAGCCGTCGCCATCGTCGGCGATCGTCACCTTGACGCGATCGGCCGTATGCTCGACCGTGACCGTCACTTCCTTCTTGGCATAATCGACGGCGTTTTCGAGCAGATTGCCGAGGCCATAGAGAATACCGGCATTGCGGTTGCCGACAGGCTCGGTAGCGCGGTCGCCCTTCTCGACGAGGTTGATGTGGATGCCGAACTCGCGGTGCGGTGCCATCACCTCCTCGATCAGCGAGGAGAGCGGCAACAGCCGCATGTGCTCCTCCTCCGACGACAGCGTCGTCAGCCGTTTCAGGATGTCGCGGCAGCGTTCGCTCTGGCTGCGCAAGAGGTGCACGTCTTCGCCGAACCGCGGATCGTTGCCGAGCTCGCGCTCCATCTCCTTGGCAACGACGCTGATCGTCGCGAGCGGCGTGCCGAGTTCGTGCGCCGCCGCCGCCGCCAGCCCGTCGAGCTGCGAGAGGTGCTTTTCGCGCTGGAGCACGAGTTCCGTCGCCGTCAGCGCCTCCGACAGTTCGCTCGCCTCGAGCGAAACGCGATAGGTATAGAAGGCGGCAAAGGCGGTCATCGACACGATCGCAAACCAGATGCCGGCCGTCAGCACCCGCGGCATGAGGAGAACGGTGCCAGGATACCAGGGAAGGGGAAAGGGCGAGAAGGCGAGCGCGGTGATGGCGATCACCGCGAAACCGGCAAGGATGATGCTGTGCGGTTTGGGCTGCGACGCCGACGAGATGATGACCGGCACGCAGAGCAGCGGTGCGAACGGGTTGGTCAGCCCGCCGGTGATGAACAAGAGCCCGGTAAGCTGGGCGAGATCGAGGCCAAGGAGCGCGAAGGCAGCGGGCGGCTGCAGCCGGTGCGTCGGCGGATAGCGCAGCGTCACATAGGCGTTGACCAGCGCGAGGCTGGCGATCAACACCAGGCAGGAGATCAACGGCAGCGGAAACTGCAGCCAGAACGCGGTAATGAAGACCGCGATCGATTGGCCCCCGACCGCAAGCCATCGCAGACGAACAAGCGTCTGCAGGCGCAGGCTGCGGTTGCTGGTCTGGTCGTTGTTGTGTTCGAGTGCGACTGTGGTCATTCGTGCCTGCATTCTGTCATCTGTGCTGTCGGTTCATGTACCACGCGGCTTCGCCCGTGTCGTCGGCGCCGCATTGGCCGGATCCTCGGGCCAGGGGTGTTTTGGATAGCGCCCGCGCATGTCGGCGCGCACGTCCCGCCAGGAACCGGCCCAGAAACCGGGCAGATCGCGTGTCGTCTGGATCGGGCGATGTCCGGGCGAGATCAGCTCGAGCAGCAGCGGCAGGCGACCGTCGCCGATCGCCGGATGGCTCTTGAGGCCGAAGAGCTCCTGCACGCGGATCGACAGCAGCGGCTCGTCGCCATCGTAGTGGATCGGATGTCTTTGCCCGGTCGGTGCTTCGAAATGGGTGGGGGCGAGCCTGGTTAGTTCTCGCTGCCGATCGTGCGGAATCAGCGACAGCAGGCCGTCGGAAAGGTTAGACGCCTTGATGTCGGCAATGGCGGTGACGCCATGCTGGAAAGGCACGAACCAGTCGTCGAGGCGATCGAGCAGGGCGTCGTCGGAGACGTCGGGCCAGGGCTCGCCGATCGACCGGTTGAGGAAGCCGATCCGGTCGCGCATCTGCATCGCCTCCTTCGAGAACGGCAGCACCGCGAGGCCGAGCTGCCGGACCCCGTCGGCGAGCGCCTTGGCGGCGGGCTCTCCGGTCGGCCGGGCAAGTGGCGTCTCCTCGAAGATAATGGCACCGAGCCGGGTGACCCGGCGGGCGCGCACCTGTCGGCTCGCCTTGTCGAAGACGCTCTGGTCTTCACGGGTGATCGCTTCGGGCATATGGGCCTCGACCTCGGCCCGCGTCAGCTCGGCGGCCGCCAGCACGCGCTGGCCGCCGGCCCGGCCGGTCAGGTCAGCGATCACCAGCATCGAGGCTGCGGCAAGCCGCTCGGTCTCTGGAATCTCCGCACCGCGTCCGTTCGCCATCACAAACCGGCCCCGTCCGCCGCGCTGGAGCGCGATCCGGTCGGGGAAGGCATGCATCAGCAATGCACCGGGCCGGATTGGTTCGTTCGATCTCGGCGCCCCTTTCAGCTCGGCTGCCATGCGGCGTGCGAGGTTGCGTGAAGCCTCGGCCCGGTCGCCGCGCTCCTGGCGGAAGCGGCGCAACCTATCTTCGAGATCGATGCTGTTGCCGCCCAGCCCCTGTTCGGTCAGCATCACCGCCAGGAGGCAGGCGGCATCGGCCTGGCCCTCGGCCGCCGCGGCAACGGCCATTGCCGAAAGGCGCGGCGGCAGTGCCAGGTCGCGGATCTTGCGGCCCGTCGGCGTCAGCGCCCCAGCCTCGTCCAGTGCGCCGAGTGTCGTGAGCAGCTTCCGTGCTTCGGAAAGGGTCGTTTCCGGCGGCGGATCGATGAAGGCAAGAGTTGAGGGATCGCTGACGCCCCAGTGGGCGCAGTCGAGCAGCAGGCCGGAAAGATCGCTGGCGAGAATCTGCGGCGGCGTGAAGGCGGCAAGCGCCGCTGTCTGGCCGCTGTGCCAGAGGCGGACGGCGATGCCGGGTTCGGTTCGACCCGCGCGGCCGGCGCGCTGATCGGCGGAAGCGCGTGACACCCGCACGGTCTCTAGCCGGGTGATGCCGGTTGCCGCCTCGAACACCGGCAGCCGCTGCAGACCGCTGTCGATGACGATGCGCACACCGTCGATGGTAATCGAGGTTTCGGCGATCGAGGTGGCGAGCACGATCTTGCGCGTACCGGCAGGTGCCGGCCGGATCGCAGCGTCCTGCTCCTTCTGTGTCAGGTTGCCATAGAGCGGTACGATGGCGGTAGCGGCGTCGAACCGATCCTTAAGCCGCTCGGCGACACGGGTGATTTCGGCCTGGCCAGGCAGGAAGGCGAGAATAGAGCCTTCTTCCATGCGATGCGCCTCGCCGATCGCCCGCACCATCGTATCTTCGACGCTCTCGCCGCCGCGGTCCTGGTAACGGATGTCGATGGGATAGCTGCGCCCCTGGCTTTCAATGACGGGCGCATCCCCGAGAAGGGCAGAGACCCGCTCCACGTCGAGTGTTGCCGACATCACGATGATCTTCAGGTCGTCGCGCAATGCCGCCTGAACGTCGAGCGCCAGCGCCAGGCCGAAATCGGCATCGAGCGAGCGCTCGTGGAATTCGTCGAACAGCACGGCCGCGACGCCCTTCAGTTCCGGGTCGTCGAGGATCATGCGGGCGAAGACGCCTTCGGTCACGACCTCGATGCGGGTTCTGGCGGAGATGCGGTTGTCGAGGCGCATGCGGTAGCCGACGGTTTCGCCGACCTTTTCGCCAAGCAGCTCGGCCATGCGGCCTGCGGCCGCGCGCGCGGCCAGCCGCCGCGGCTCGAGCAGGATGATCTTACCGTCCTTTGCCCAGAGCTGCTCGAGCAGGAACAGAGGGACGAGCGTCGTCTTGCCGGCGCCGGGAGGAGCCGAAAGCACTACGGAGGGGCCTGCCGCCAGTGCATGCGCGAGCGCTGGCAGCACGTCGCGAACCGGAAGCGCAGGAAGCTGTATCGTCACGTCTGGGTCTCCGCTCCCGTTGGGGTGGGTCGTC
>NZ_JAKUMO010000042.1:0-23214 GCF_037026475.1 Ensifer sp. MJa1
AAACAAATCACCCATCACGGTCTCCTTTCGGAACCGTGAATCACATCTCAAACGAAATTAATAGGTCCTGAGCCTAGCCTCACTCGTCCCGTGGCCCTAATTGAAAGAGAAGAGTCAGACGAAAGACCGACAAGTCCAGCGCCAATGGCAGCTTCGAGTGTCTCGCTGTATTCGTTTCCCGCGAGCCCATGTTTTTTGGAATGATTCTCAGCGGCCCCGCGTGAGACGGATGGCGACACCCCATATCGAACGCTGTGGAAGGCACCCAGAAGAATGAGAAATTTTTCGTCCAAGCTCTTCATTGTCTACCTTCAATCTATCCAGTGATGGAGGCGGCAATGACCACTAGATATGGCATTGAACCTAACTCCGATCATCCGCGCGCTTAAAACGGCGACGTTCGTTGCCATAGTGGAAATCCATGACAGGGCGCCGGAGCGCATCACTCCGAACGGCGGCCTCTGCTTGAAAAGAAGGAGCCAGGCGGGACCGATGCGGCTAATGAGCCGTCCTCTTCGCGCGAGAATTCCGCATTCCGCGACGGCGGGCGTCGTGATGTCGCCGACACCACGCTCGTCGAGATTGCCTGCCGCGGCGTGGTGTTCGACGTGGGCGCGGCGCCGGTCGTCATAGGGTGTCACTGTCAGCACGCCGATCCCCCGGCCCTTCCAGTCATTCAAGCTGCGCCGGCCGAAGAAGGAACTGTGAGCGCGGTCATGTTGAAGCATGAACACGCGTAAGAGAAATCCCGCCGCAGGGGCGATAAGGACCATGCAGAGCCAGTGGCCGAAGTCACGTCCCCGCCCATAGCAGAGCAAATGGCACAAGGGCACTCGGCGGCCGGAAAGCTGGCTGGCTCTGGTTTTCTTCAAGGCGGTGCGCCACCGCCTCCGCTCCCATTGAGCTATTTCTGCTTCTTGCCGAGGCTGAGCCCGCTGTTGGCGAACTTGACCTGAGTGCCTTGTACGACGGTGGTCGGTGCCACGGTCTTGTCTTTTTTCGGCTTTCGAACTTCGCGATTGCTTCTTACTTGGCTTTTGGCCATCAGATCCTCCTGGGTTTTCGGTTGATTGTGGATTGCAGCACTTCAATGCTGCGGCATAACCGTGCTTTTGGGTCCACTTAGCAAGGACGAAACGTTGCGCCACGAAGGCAGGAAGGCCTCGGGTCCCGTGCAGCCGATCTGAGGCGCCTGATGCGGAGCGCGACCGCGGGTTCACCCATACTAATTCGTTGAGTCCGGCCGCGTTCGCGGTATACAGTCCCGCTGACCCTGACGAGATTACGTGCGGTAGTGTCAAGGTGAAGGTCGGAAGACACGCGGTCCTCCTTTCGTTGGGGCCAGGACATTAACGCCCCGAAGCAGCAGCGCCCTGAAAATGGCTGCTGAAGCTGAGAGCATGTGTTATTTGACCGCCATACGCAATGGCCGTTGAACAACCGCGCCCAGATAAATGTGGCTATGATTTCTAGCCAAAACGGGACTCGAGACAGGTCGCGCTGAAGGAAGCAATGTCCTGCGCATCGAATAGGAAGCAGGATGCGTCTCCTACTCGGCTCCGTTTGCAGGCCATGTCTGCGCGCGTGATCGTTTTCGCCGCTCCAGCCGCAAAGCGATCCAGGATGCCGTCTGGGTGCTGGCTTGACGGATCACTTCGATCACATCAATGGGGTATGCTATCTGTTTGATCGGCCTGGGCCGCTTTGGGTGACGTGCTATAGCCCATGAGGGCTGTCGGGGCGGGTCTGAAGGCCCAGACCATCAGGATGCTCATGGAGACGATGAGAAGCGAGAAAACGAGACGACTTGACATGGCGCATCCCTCCGTGATGGAGCGCTGTGAATGCAGGATCGCATTCGTTGCCATTGTCAGTGCGGCATTTCTGGCAATGAGACGCGCAAGTTCCCTTTAAGGCCTCGCGGTCCGTGCGGTTTGGGAGGGATCGGTATGTCCGGTCGCCGCATGGCAACAGGACAACTGTACCACAATTTCTCGGTACGTGGTCGCAAGGGGGCAGGCGAGGGAGTTTCTGTGTCAAATTACCAACTGCACTATGTGGGCAAAGGGCGTCATTGCCCATTTGCCGCTATTATCCTTTGCTGTCTTGTAGATGATGAAGTCGCGCCCCACGGTAAACGTTCCGTGCATGGTGATCTCATTGCCAGTCGAGAGAATTGCCCGAAGTTCGTTTGTGTGGCGCTGCTCGATTTGGCCACTGATCAAGTCGGCCAGGGCCTGATCAAAAGTTGCTGGTTGTGTGTCTGTCATGGGTAGCCCTCGAGCTGTTGCGGCAGGAAGATTCTTGATGGCGCCACAAATGGAGACGGTAGGCAGAAGCTGGTGCTATTGCAATCGTAGCCTTCTGGGCACCTGAGTTTGCTCAGGAGCTAGCTGTCAATGTCGTTCGAGACCGGCCGTGCTGTCAGGGGGTCGTGAAAGGTCTGCCATATCTTGACCTTGAATTGACCTCAATTGTCGCGCATCCTTGGTAAATCGGTTTAAGCCTTCTTGGCTTCTCGCGGTGTCAGAAACCCGACCCGCCATTTCCCCTTAGATCGTCTCATGTAGTGCATGCCGCATGCAGCGGTACCGGCTCATCACTATCATCAGAAAAGAGATCGCGTGCCGGCGACAAGCTGCCGGTATCGAGAAGAGATGTCATGTTCGACCGAACGATTCACCGGACAATCCATTTCGATCGGCCGTTCAGATTGCCGGGCGTTGATGAGACGATAGTTGCCGGCGATTATGAAATGGATGACGACGAGGTGCCGATTGAAGGGCTTTCCTGGCTCACCTATCGCCGTGTTGCCATCTTCATCAAGCTGCCCGCGACAGTCGAGAATCACTACCGCATGCGGATGATTCAAATCGAACCCGACGAGCTGGCACGTTTGATCGCGCTTGGTGGCGCCGAGATATCAAATACGCCAGGACAATGAGGACAGGAACCATGTCACAGCGTCGCTATCCCGTGGGACTGTCCGTTCGCCTCAGGGACCGTCGTCATCTCTCACCGAGAACCGCAGAAACCTAATCGCATCACGGCAATGATGCCGCTACGCGACAACGCCCCCCAATATCGAATTCGCAACGATGAACTCGGACAGGACCGCGTCAGCGCTGAAAACAATCCTGAACCGATCGACTGGGGAATAACCCGCAGCCACCGAGGAATGCCATGAGCTACGTCGAAACATTGAAGCGGCTGTTCCAAGCTAAATCTGAAATTCGTCAACGCAGTCTTCCGCGGACAACCGCAAAGCCGGCCATTCAGTATGCCCGCGACAGCCAGCAGGAGCACGATGACAGTTCCGGCGCATTGAAACGCAGCCGGGACACGCAGGAGCGGCACCGGCTTCTGTAATGCAAGTGACCCGCGTCATGACAGGGAGATAGGCGCCAATGAAACCGCCCGATCGAAAACATGAGATTGTCATCGCGCGCTGGCAGCTACACGGTGGGGCACCCGACAACATGGGCGAACTCTATCAGTACGGCAGGCGTGTGGAATGTGACGGGTCCTGGACGATCTACCACGTATTCACGGGAGTGCCGGTGCATATCGACTCCTGGACAATGATCGGCCTCGACCAACAATTAGCCGCCGATGTGCTTCAGATGCTTAACGAGCCACACCGGATCCAAAGGGAGGCGAGATAAGTGCCCGTGTTTAACGCGAATGGGAATGTCTTGATGAGCGTCGCGGAAATCGACCTGTTGAGGTGTGTGTTCGAGGCGACTTGCGCGGAGCATCAGATACCGAGGGAGGGAAACTGCGCCGAACATCTCGCCCGGTTTCTTATGTTCGAATTCAATATGTCTGCTTCAACCGAAAGCTCTCTCCTGGCAGCCGTCCACGCGGTCTATCTGGGGAGGGGTTCGAGCCAAGAGGAGGGGTAAGCTGTGTTTCGGCGTGCGGATGCCGATAGGGGGTCAAATTTGTACGCCGGAACAGACCTGAGCTGCAATGTCCTGGTTGAGGTGTGAGAGATGCTTCGCCCGATTTTCATTCCGTCCGATATCGACACGTAGTTCCTTGAGAGCTGCTTCGAGAAACCTTGACTGCAAATCAGTGAAGTAGCCAGCGGTGCGGGCCTGTTGGGTGCACCGGCGTCGCTCCTCAAGATCGTCGCGGAATGCGTTCAATGCGGGGCGCGGCGGCTTTTGACCGGCCACGACCCGTGCCCAGTATCCGCGCGGAGGTTTCGGGACCTGTAGTTTCCGACAGAGTTTGCCGACAGCAACGTCTGATATACCCAGTTCGACGGCAATTTCGCTCGTCGGCCGCTCCCAGACGAGTACGAACAGTTCTTCCCTCGAAAGTTTACGATGCGTCATTCCGTCTGCCTCTTCGCTCAGCCGATGTGCAGGTATTTGGCATGAGGCAAAAGCGGATTTCACCTTGATTTCAAAGGGGAGGGTCTCGCTCGTAATCCGATGCGGCCGGTTGGCGCACTTCGCCGCGCCGCCTTTTCCTGGGACCTGCCGCGAAGGGGGCCTGTCCGTCCGTCACGATCCCAATGCAGGGCTTGTTCCGAGAATGTTCACGTTCTGGGCCAAAATGATCGCATAATGTATCGACTGGAACGCGCCGTACGCGGGCAGCCGCTCGATGAAGATCATTCCAAATGCAAACCGATTGAGTTGCGCATCGCATAGGGCCACGGCCGTGGTCGATAATCTTCCTTGCTGATATGGACGAGGTTGACGCGAGCGGCGAATTTTACATCCCGATCAATGGAAGCGACTATGGACAGTTGGACGCTCGATGTTCCAAGCCGTTCGACCTGCAACTCGAGCTGCAGTAGGTCCCCGAGGCGGCAGGGGGCGCGAAAATCGACCTGAAGCGAGACAACCGGGATAGCGCTTTGCATTTCGACATGGATCTTCGCGAAATCGAAGCCGATCGCTTCGGCAAACCAGTCTTCAACTGTCGCATTGATCATCTCGACGTAGCGCGGATAGAAAACGATGCCCGCCGGATCGCAATGCTGGAAGCGAATGAGCTCTTGTTTCGTGAACATCGGGTTTCTCGGAAGGGCTCAGGTGATAAGGATGGCGCGGAAGTCGTTGACGTTTGTGCCGGTCGGTCCGCACACGAAGAGATCGCTGACTGCGGAAAAGGCGGACCAGGCGTCATTATTCATAAGAAAATCCTCAGCCCTAATGTGCGCGGAGAGCATCCGGTCGATGGTGGTGCTATCGACAAATGCGCCGGCATTGTCTTCGCTGCCGTCGATGCCATCCGTGTCCGCCGCGAGAGCGTGAACTCCCTGGGTATTTTGAATATTGAGAGCGAGTGACAGAAGAAACTCGGTATTGCGCCCGCCTTTGCCCTTTCCGCTGACGGTCACGGTGGTCTCGCCCCCGGACAAGAGGACGACGGGCCGTTCGAAAGGTCTGCCATTGGACTCTATTTCCCGTGTGATGGCCCCGTGGAAAGCACCGGCTTCGCGGGCTTCTCCCTCAAGAGAGTCTGACAGTATCGCCGCCCGCACGCCCGCTTGTGCTGCCGCTGCGGCCGCCGCTTCCAACGATACCTTCGCTGAGGCGACGACATGCACCGAATGCCCCTCGAACACAGAATCGTCCGTTTTGGGCGCGGAATCTGCCGAATCGAGATACCGGAGAAGTTTTTCAGGAAGGTCGATCTTATAGCGGTCGATCATGGCGATCGCATCGCGCAACGTCGCCGAGCTTGGGATCGTTGGTCCGGAGGACACCAGCGCCGGATCATCGCCAGGAATGTCGGAAACGACGAGCGTTACGACCTTCGCGGGGTGCGCCGCGACCGCGAGCCTTCCCCCTTTGATCCTTGAGAACTGCTTCCGGATCGCGTTCATTGCCGAAATCGGTGCCCCTGAGTGAAGGAGCGCTTCGTTGAGCGCGATTTCGTCGGCAAGGTCTAGCCCCGCGGATGGGGCAGGGAGGAGAGCTGAGCCTCCCCCGCACACAAGGGCAATAACGAGGTCATCGGGGGTGAGACCTTGGACAAGGCTGAGCAGCCGTTCGGAAGCCCGCAATCCAGCGGCATCCGGAATGGGGTGGGACGCTTCCAGGACCTCGATATGATCGCAAGCGGCGGCGTATCCATACCGCGTCACCACGGCACCTTCGAGCTTGCCCGGCCATATCCGTTCAAGTGCGCGCGCCAATTGTGCCGATCCCTTGCCTGCACCGACAACGATCGTTCGGCCTCGCGGGACTTCCGGCAAGAACGGGCGGAGACAGTGTTCTGGATTGGCGGCCTCCACCGCGGCATCGAAGAGGGACACGAGAAGTGCTCTGTGGTCTTGCATGTCTCACCTTCAAGGAAAGGGGTTCTAAGGGATGAAGCTTCCGCAGGGCTTCATAGGAAAAGGGTCGAACGAGATGGGTTCTGGCCCCCAGTCCGTCATCCCAGCGGAAACAGGACCGGTAAGTCAGATAGGACAGTCCTATCTGGCCGTCGGGGCCGTGCTGGCGCGGACGATAAGCCTGAGAGGCAACTCACGCTGGCGCATATGCTGACGCTGGGCGTTCGTCGCGAGGAGATAATCGCCGGCAAGGGTGCCCATCTCGCGGGCGGGGACTTCTACCGTCGTCAGATCGGGTGTCGTCAGTTCAGCGATCTCCAGATTGTCGAAGCCTAAGATCGATATGTCGTTCGGAACGCCAATTTGGTTCTCGTGGCAATACTTGATGACGCCGGCGGCAATGATGTCGCTGCCGCAAAACACCGCGGTCGGCCGATCCGGACGTTCCATAAGCCTCTTCATCGCATTGCGGCCCGCCTCGATCTTGTAGGCTGACTCCAGCACAGCGATTTCCGACTTCGGGATTCCGTGCTTTTCCAGCTCCGCCACAAAGCCATCACGCCGCGTGGCGGCCCGGTCGTTATTCTCGGTGATGCCGGCGATCATGGCGAGTTTCGTGTGCCCAAGATCGAGAAGATATCGTGCTGCCATTCGGCCCGCCTTCTCATTGTCGAAGCCGACGGCGGCGCCGACATCCGTCGATGCGGACGTGTAAGTGAAGACATAGGCGATCTTTCGCTGTTCCAGCAGCGCTATCGTTTCCGGACGATGGATGGAACCCACCAGAATGATCGACTCGATTCCGCGTTCGACCAGGAGGCGCACCTGCTCCCATTCCATGTCGATATCGTAAAAAGACGTGCTGATGATGATTGATACGTCTTTCTCGGCCAACCGGGCCTGAAGACTGTTGACCATCGTGGCGTAGATTGCGTGGTCAAGCGTCGGGATGACCGCGCCGACGAGACGCGATCTGGTCGACCGCAGCGCCCGGGCCGAGCCATTCGGAACATAACCGAGGTCGGCCGCTGCTTTCAGAACCCGTTCGCGTGCGGCAACTCCGACGGAAGGATTGTTGTTCAACACCCGCGACACTGTGGCGGGTGAGCAACCTGCCCGCTTGGCCACATCGATCAATTTGGCGTCGAGGCTTTGCTGGTCCGTCTGCAAGTGCGTCTCCTCGTTCCGCAACCGTGAAATCGTTTTATCGCAGCTTTGGCTTTCCGGTTCAACCGCCAAATTTCGGCTGAGACCTACGTTAGCACTTTTTGAAAGCCGACCAAAGAAAACGATTTATCAAAGATTGAGAAGAAATATCGCGGAATGACGACTATTCAAGCTCTCTGAGTTGATTTGGCCGGTGAAAACATTTCCTCATCACGCTTGATGCCTTCACCTGCGATGATGCACGGCCTCAAAAATTGCCTTGACATAAGTGTGGATGATTGAGAAAACGATTTCACGAACGCTTGGGAGTTTCACCAAGGAAGGCGTTCAAATCCCACTCGCGACCTGCCAGGCGCCGCGCCATACGGCGTCAGTCGTGCAGAATTGTCGAAACACGGAGGAGACCTATGAGGAAATTTGCCAAGCTCATCGCCGCGACAGTCATCGCCTGCGCGGCCGCCGCGGGCGCGAATGCCCAGTCAATCAACGATATTGTCTCCAGCGGAAAGGTCCGCATCGGCGTGAACGCCGGTGCTCCGCCGTTCAGCATGATCGACGGAAGCGGTGCGACGGTTGGTTATGATGTCGACGCGGCCAAACTGATCGCGAAATATCTCGGCGTCGAGGCGGAGATCGTGCCGTTCACGACTGCTGCCCGTATTCCCGCGCTCGAGTCCAACAAGGTCGACATCGTCGTGGCGACGCTGTCACCGACGCCGGCTCGTGCCCAGACCGTGATGTTCACGATGCCCTACAGCACGTTTCAGTTGGTCATCTTGGGCGCGAATGACGCGACCTTCGCCAAGCTCGAAGATCTCGCCGGCAAGAAGATCGGCGTATCGCGCGGTACGCCGCAGGAGGCCGCGCTCGACAAGATGGCGCCGGAAGGGGCAACTGTCACGCGCTTTGAGGACGACTCGACGACGATGCAGGCCCTCATTTCGCAACAGGTCGATGCGGTAGCCATTCCCGAGACCGTGTTCGGTGAATTGAAGAAGGCTCGACCGGACATTCCGTTTGAATCGAAGTTCACGCTTTTCAACCAGTACATGTCGATCGCCGTTCGCAAAGACGCCTATGAGCTTCGTCAGTGGCTGAACACCACGCTCTCCTTCATCAAGCAGAGCGGCGAACTCGACGACATCTCTGTCAAATGGACCGGCAAGAAGCTGCCGGCGACCATGCCCGTCTTCTGACAATCGCGACGAGCGGCGGGACGAAATGTCGCCGCTCGCCCGCCCCTCTTGAGGGAGACCTGCTGTGTTTTTCGATCTCCAATTTGCGCCCGTCGTGGCGAATATGCCTGCGCTACTGAAGGGCGTTCTGCTGACCATCGAGCTTTCGGCTGCCGCAATCATCTGCGGGAGCGCGCTTGGGCTTCTGGTGGCGCTGCTTCGCCATCTGGCGCCACAGTCGCTGCGCTGGCCAATGACTGTTTATGTCGAGCTGATCCGCAACACGCCGTTCCTGATCCAGCTCTACATCATCTTCTTCGGACTGCCGGCTTACGGTTTCAAGGTCAGCGCCATAGAGGCGGGTCTGATCGCGATGACGATCAATCTCGGAGCCTACACCACGGAAATCTTTCGTGCAGGCATCGATTCCATCCACCGATCGCAGATCGAGGCGGGTCATGCCTTGGGCCTGACGCGAGTCCAAATCTTCCGCCATATCATCCTGAAGCCTGCCGTGCAGAAAGTCTGGCCGTCACTCGTCAGCCAGTTCGTCTTGATGGTGCTGACGTCGAGCGTGTGCTCGTTCATCTCTGTCGAGGAACTGAGCGGCGCGGCCAATACCATCCAGTCGGCGACATTCCGCAGCTTCGAAGCCTATATGGTGGCGGGCGCGCTTTATCTGGCGCTGGCCATCCTCCTGAAATCCGGCCTCTTCGCAATTGGCCGCTATGCATTCGGCAAGAAGGCGGCAAGGGTTCGCTCCTTCGGGACCGCGGCGCTGATCGCCGGGGAGGCAAAGCAATGATCCGGGATTTCGGCATCCAGGAAATCTACATTCTTCTCGCAGCGGCGCGCTGGACGATCCTGCTCACCGTTTCGGCAACTGTCCTTGGCGGTATCTTCGCCCTCTTCATTGCGCTCGCGCGCGTGTCGATCCACCCGTGGCTGCGCGTTCTGGCGACGGGCTACATCGCCGTCGTCCAGGGCATTCCTGCGCTGATCCTGCTGTTCCTGTCCTATTATGGGCTGTCGAAGGCGGGCTACGATCTCAGCCCCATGGTGGCCGCCTCCATTTCGCTGGCGATTTATGCGAGCGGCTATCTTGCGGATATCTGGCGCGGCGCCATCCAGTCCGTGCCGCTCCAGCAATGGGAGGCGTCGACATGCCTCGCCATGACCCGGGCCCAGCAGTATCGCTATATCATCCTGCCTCAGTCCGTGCGCATCGCCCTGCCGCCTACCGTCGGCTTCCTGGTCCAGCTCGTCAAGAACACCTCGATCGTCTCCGTCGTCGGGGTCGTCGAACTGGCGCGCGCGGCCCAGCTCATCAACAACGCCACGTTCCAACCCTTTCGCGTGTTCATCGCGGTCGGCCTGATCTATTTCGTGATCTGCTACCCGCTTTCACTCGCGAGCAAACGCTTCGAGGTGAAGTTCAATGCCTATCGTGCGAGTTGAAAACCTCAGGAAGAGCTTTGGCGCTCTCGAGGTCCTGAAGGGAGTATCGCTCAACGTTGAAAAGGGCCAGGTCGTCGCTCTGCTCGGGAAGAGCGGGTCCGGCAAGAGCACGCTGCTTCGGTGCCTCAACGGCCTCGAAAAGGTCAATGACGGCAAAATCGAGATAGCGGGTCATTCGATGGTCTACAGCGCCGGAGCCCTGCGTGAACTGCGCAAGGATGTCGGCATCGTTTTCCAGAGCTTCAATCTCTTTCCTCATCTCTCGGTTCTGGAAAACGTTACGCTGGCGCCGCGCCTCAGCAAGGGGATCACGCGCGCGCAAGCGCAGGAGACCGCCCTCGAAATGCTGTCAAAGGTTGGCCTGCACGAAAAGGCGGGCTCCTATCCGGACGAATTGTCAGGTGGACAGCAACAGCGCGTCGCAATCGCCCGGTCCCTTGCCATGAGCCCGAAGGTGATGCTGTTCGACGAGGTGACCTCGGCGCTGGATCCCGAGCTGACCGGGGAGGTGCTCCTCGTCATGGAGAAGCTTGCCGCTGACGGAATGACGATGATCCTCGTGACGCATGAGATGGAGTTCGCGCGCAAGGTCGCGACCACCACGATTTTCATGCATCAGGGGCTCATTCACGAGGAGGGGCCGTCTCAGGAGATTTTCTCATCCCCGCGGACGCGCGAGTTCCGCCAGTTTCTCGGCGCTGCGTAGCGGCCGAGAAAACGATTTATCGACCGCCGGTGCGGCCAGAAGCCTATCTCTCTAGGATGCTGATGCACTATAGCTTGACTCGCTTGTGAAAACATGAGAAATCGATTTCACAAACGCATGGGAGGAAAACTTGCTGCTCAACGGAATCAAAGTCGTCAGCTTCTGCCACTTCCTTCAGGGGCCTGCCGCTGACCAGTATCTCGCCGACATGGGCGCCGAAGTCATCAAGGTCGAGCCTCTCGGGGGCGCCTACGAGCGCGCTTGGTCCGGCGCCAATGTCTATATCGAGGGAGTCAGCGGCTTTTATCTCTGCGCGAACCGCAACAAGCGCTCGATCGCCATCGATCTCAAGAATCCTGCTGGCAAGGAAGTTGCCCGCAAGCTGATCCAGGAGGCCGACGTCGTCCTGGAGAACTTCCGGCCCGGCGTCTTCGCCCGTCTCGGCTTCGACGATGAGGAACTCAAGCGCTTGAACCCGACGCTAATCTTCGCTTCCGCAAGCGGCTTCGGCTCCAGCGGTCCGATGCTCGGAAAACCGGGTCAGGACCTTCTGGTTCAGGCTCGCTCCGGTCTTATCAGCGTCACCGGCAACGTAGCGTCCGGCCCGACCCCGGTCGGTGCTGCCGTCGTCGATCAGCACGGCGGCGCGCTGCTTGCCATGGGCGTTCTCGGTGCTCTGGTGCGCAAGTTGCGGGAAGGCAAGGGAACGCGCGTCGAAGGCAGCTTGCTGAATTCCGGCATCGACCTGCAGAACGAACCTCTCGTGAACTGGTTAGCCGGCGCAATCGAGCGGAACGCCCTCGATCGGCACAAGAGCCTTGCGACCTGGTTCCATCAGGCGCCCTATGGCGTTTATCCGGCCGCCGACGGCCATGTCGTCGTGTCGCTGTGCGAGACGCCGGATCTGGCCGAGGCCGTCGAAAGTGCGGAACTTCGTAAGCTGATCGGGTTGGACCGCTACGAGGACCGTGATGCATTCGCCAAGGCTCTCGCTGAGGCTACGGAGAAGTTCACCATCGCCGAGCTGGAAGAGCGCTTCGACCGCCACAATGTCTGGTGGGCGCCGGTCAAATATTACGACGAACTGCTCAACGATCCGCAGCTCGTGCATTCGGAAGTGTTCCGCGAAGTCGATGTTCGCGGCCGGAAGATCCATCTTGTCAATCACCCCAACCGGTACGACGGCAAGGTTCCGGATCTTCGCGTCCTCGCTCTCGACATCGGCGAGCACACCCGCGAAATCCTCACCGAGCATGGATTCGGTCCGGCCGAGATCGAACAGCTATTCTCGTCCAAGGCGGTGACTGCGCCCGACGAGCAGTCGCAGAAGGGAGCAGCGTGATGGATACGACCTCCCGTGAACAGGATGCTCCGACCGTCGAAGGCCGGAGCCGTGGTGTTGCCATCGTTACCGGTGCCCGCCGCGGCATCGGCCGGGCGATTTGCGTCGAGCTGGCGAAGTCGGGCTTTGATGTCGCAGTGGTTGATATCGCCGCGGACGGCAACGGCGACGAAACCGTGCGGCAGGTCGCGGAGAAGGGGCGAAACGCGTTCTTCTTCAAGCTCGATATCTCCAATACCGCCGACTATTCGACGTTCCTCTCGGCGGTGGGGGATCGGCTTGGCCCGGTGACGTGCCTCGTCAACAATGCGGGCGTGCAAGTTGCCGAGCGCGGAGATCTTCTCGATGTTTCCGAGGAGAGCTTCGATCGGCTGATCGATATCAACCTTCGCGGCACGTTTTTCCTGACCCAAGCCGTCGCGAAAACGATGGTTGGGCGCGAGCATGCAGACGACCGCTCGATCGTCTTCATCACCTCGTCGAATGCTGGTCTCGTTTCGCCGGAAAAGGGACCGTACTGCATCTCCAAGGCAGGGCTTTCAATGGCTTCGCAGCAGTTCGCGCTGCGGCTTGCCGAGCACGATATCAATGTCTTCGAGATCCGGCCCGGCCTGATCCGGACCGATATGACGGCCGAGGTCTTCGACCGATACAATCCGGGCGTCGAGGCCGGCTCGCTCTCGCCCATCCGACGCTGGGGCGAGCCCGAAGACGTGGCCCGCGCCATTGCGACACTCGTGACCGGCGGCATGCCATTCAGCACCGGCGACATCTACAGCATAGGCGGAGGACTGCAGGTTCCGAGGCTGTAACTTTTTGAACTTGTTGAGAAAACGATTTCACGCGTATTGGGAGGCAATGCGATGACGGCGCCTGTTCTGGAAATGAGGGGGATACATAAGCGTTTCCCTGGCGTTTACGCGCTCAAGAATGTCAGCTTCGCCGTAGCTCGGGGCAGCGTCCATGCCCTCGTCGGCGAAAACGGCGCGGGCAAGTCGACGTTGATGCGCATCCTTTCGGGGGCCTATACCGCCAGCGAAGGCTCCGTCGTGATCGATGGCGTCGAAATCGACAATCCGACGCCGGAAAAGATGCTCCAGCTCGGCGTCGCGGTCATCTACCAGGAACTCGCCCAAGCGCCGCACCTGACGGTCGCCGAGAACATCTTCCTCGGCCGCCTTCCGAAAACCGGCCTTGGAACCGTGGACTGGCGCAAAGCGCGCGCCGACGCACGCAAAATCCTCGATAGCCTCAATTTCAAGGTCGATCCGGCGGCAAGGATTGACCGCCTCTCCGTCGCCCAGCGCCAGATGGTTGAGATCGCGAAGGCAATCTCACGCAACGCCCGCATCGTCGTCCTCGATGAGCCTTCGGCCGTGCTCGGCGACAGCGAGCTTCATAATCTCTTCGCCCTCATTCGCAAGCTCAGCAATGAGCAGGGCGTTTCCTTCGTCTACATCTCGCACCGCCTGAAAGAACTCTACGAGATCTGCCAGGACGTGACGGTTCTCCGGGACGGCCAGGTGATCTCGACCGCGCCGCTCGCCGGAATCACGACGGACGACCTGATCCGCCAGATGGTCGGGCGCGAGATGAGCGACATCTTCCCGCAGCGGCCGGAGCCGAAGGCAGACATTCGCCTGGCCGTCGCAAACATGAACCGCAAGGGTGTTCTGCAGGACATCAATTTCGAGGTTCGCCGCGGCGAGATTTTCGGGATCTGCGGTCTCGCGGGTTCGGGGCGGACGGAGGTCCTTCGCGCCATCGCCGGCGCGGACGCGCTCGATAGCGGCGAGATCACCGTCGACGGCGAAAGGCTTGCCTTGAGGAGCCCGGGCGTCGCGCTCTCTAGGGGCATCGGCTTGTTGCCCGAGGATCGCAAGACGGAAGGCCTGTTCCTCGACCAGTCCGTCGCCTTCAACGTCACGATCTCCGCATTGAAATCGGTCAGCGGCGGCGGCTTCCTCCGCTCGGGCCGCGAGCGCCGAAAGGTCGCTGGCTATATCGAGCAGATGCGCATCAAGACGCCTTCGGGCGCGACCCGTGTGCGCACGCTTTCCGGCGGCAACCAGCAGAAATGCGGCATCGCCCGGCAGCTCAACGCGGGAACCACCATTCTTCTGGTCGACGAGCCGACGCGCGGCGTCGATGTCGCCGCCAAGCGTGAGATCTACGACCTCCTGGTGCAACTCACCTCCACGCTCGGCGCCAGCATCGTGATGGTTTCGTCTGAACTTCCCGAAGTTTTGGGCCTGTGTGACCGGATCATGGTCATGCGGCAGGGGAGCGTCGCGGCAATTGTCGACGGGAAAGGCGCAACCGAGGAATCCCTCATGGCCCACGCAGTCTGGAATTAAGGAGCAAGACATGTCAGCCCGTCAGTACACTCACTTCATCGATGGTCGTTTCGATGCATCCGCCGATGCGCACGTCGAACGCAAGGCGCCCGCCACCGGCGAGATCGTCGCCCGTTTCGCTTCCGGCCAGATCGGGGATATGGACCGCGCGGTCGCTGCGGCGCGTGCTGCCTTCGACAAGGGCCCTTGGCCGTCGATGAGCGGCATGGAGCGCGCCGAGATCCTCAACAAGTATGCCGATCTAGTTCGCGCCAACTTCGACCGTCTCGTCCGCATCGAGGTCGAAGAGGTCGGCAAGCCGATCCGTTTCGCGCGTGGCGATATTTCCGGCGTGGTCGGCCTCATCCGCTATGCTGCTTCGCTGGCGCTCCAAATGGCCGGCACGACCTACACCAATCTCGGCGCCGGCAAGACGGCGATGATCATGCGCGAGCCGGTCGGGGTTGTCGGCCTGATCACGCCGTGGAATTTCCCGGCGCTGATCCTCAGCCAGAAGGTTCCGTTCGCGCTCGCCGCAGGCTGCACGGTCGTCGTGAAGCCGTCGGAGTTCACCTCCGGCAGCGCGCTTGAGCTTGCCGCGCTCGCCACGGAGGCCGGCGTGCCGGCGGGTGTGTTCAATGTCGTCACCGGCAAGGGCTCCGTCGTCGGTCAGCACCTCACCGAGCATCCCGGCATCGATTTCATCTCCTTCACCGGCTCGACGCAGGTCGGCCAGACCGTCATCGAGGCATCGGCGCGCAACGTCGTGAAGACCTCGATGGAGCTCGGCGGCAAGGCGGCGAACATCGTCTTCGCCGACGCCGATCTCGACGCCGCCGTCGACGGCGCCCTGATGGGCGTCTTCTTCAACAATGGCGAATGCTGCGTGTCCGGTTCGCGCCTGTTCGTGGAGACCTCAATCGCCGACGAATTCATCAAGCGTGTCGCCCAGCGCTCGGCACAGCTCAAGGTCGGTAATCCCTTCGACGAAGATACCGATATCGGCGCGATGATCGATGAGAAGCACTTCAACAAGGTGCTGGAATTCGTGCGCTCGGGCGTTGACGAGGGGGCAACCCTCCTGACCGGCGGCGCCGCCGCGAAGTCGGGCAGCGGGCATTTCGTCGAGGCGACGATCTTCGATCATGTCGCGCCGTCGATGACGATCTTCAAGGAAGAGATCTTCGGGCCGGTTCTCAGCGTCACGCGCTTCGACACCGTCGACGAGGTCATCGAACTCGCGAACTCCAGCATCTACGGCCTGTCGAACTATGTCTGGTCGAAGAACATTGACACGGTTCTGACCGTCACCAAGCGCCTGAAGAGCGGCTGGGTGCAGGCGAACACCATCATCGACGGCGCCCCGCAACTGCCGCTCAGCGGCGTCAAGGGCTCGGGCTTCGGCTACGAGATGGGTCAGGCCGGCTTCGAGGAATTCACTCAGTTGAAGACTCTGTTCATTCACACGGGTCCGCGCCAGCCGGTCTTCGCGCGATGAACGCCGCCGCTCCCATCGCGCTTCTGGTCTCGGACGTCGACCGTACGTTGCTGACGCATGACTATGCTCTTCCCGAGCCGGTCGTGGACGCCATCGCACGAGCCGGAGAGCTGGGCGTGCGGGTCGTGCTGGCATCGGCACGATCCCCCGAGGCGCTGCGACCCTATGCGAAGCGCCTCGGTCTGACCGATCTAGTCGCCTGCTTCAATGGCGGCTGGATCGGGAGCCTTCAAACGGGCGCGGCGATCGCGACGACCACAATCGAGCGTGAGGATGCCCTGTCTGCGATGCAGGCTGCCAGAGACTTCGGGCTCGGCGCCCTCTGGTATGGCATCGACCAGGTCTATGCCCTCGAACGCAATCCGGTGGTGCAGCGCGAGGTCGCGATCACCGGTGAGAAGCTGGGTATTGTCGATGCGCTCGAAGATCTTCCGGGACAGCCCGGCAAGATCATGTGCGTGCGTACCGACGCGAACGACGACAGCGCTTTCAAGGCGATGCAGGATCGATTTTCCGAGACACTCTCGCTTGTGCGCTCGCATTGGAGGCTCCTGGAGATCAATCCGCCCGGCGTTTCGAAACGCACCGCCATCCAGATGCTTTCCGCCCATCTGGGCGTCACCCAGGAACGCTGTGCGGCCGCCGGAGACGCGGAAAACGACGTCGGCATGCTGCGCTGGGCAAAGGTCGCCCTGACCGTCGGCAACGCCATCGACGAAATCAAGAGCTTCGCGGCCTTTGTCGGCCCGTCCTGTGACGACGGCGGAATGGCTGCCGCCGTGGATTGGCTCACAAACCGGCTCCATGAGCCATCGAACCAGAACTAGGGAGGAGAGGGGACATGGCTCACACGGCAACCCCCGGGAATGCGTCAATGGAAGGCTCGGCCGCTTCGCGGGCATGGTCGCTCGTGCAAAGCCTCGGCCTTTTCTGGGTGCTGGTCGCGCTGTGCGCGGTAGCAATCTACCTTTCGCCGAGCTTCCTCCAGGTCGGCAATCTCATGAATGTGGGGCGCCAGATCGCCCTGTTCGGTATCGTCAGCATCGGCATGACCTTCGTCATCCTGACGCGCGGCATTGACCTGTCGGTGGGATCGATCGTCGGGGTCGTAGCGGTCTCCAGCGCCATGCTGCTTTCCTCGGGCGCCCCGATCCCTGTTGTCATCGTCCTGGCGCTGGTCATGGGCGCCGTCTTCGGCGCGCTGAACGGCGCTGGCGTCGTCTTCTTCCGCATGCCCCCCTTCATCATGACCTTGGGTACGCTCGTCATGGGCCGCGGCATCGCAATGACCATTGCGAACGGTGAGCCGCAGAACCTCGGTGATGCCACAGATGCTTTCTATTTCCTCGGTGGCGGCTTCCTTCTCGGCGTTCCCGTACCGATCTGGATTTTTGCAGGCGTGGCGTTGATCGCCTTTGTCGTTCTCCGCTCGACCGCGTTCGGCCGCCAGGTTTACGCCGTTGGCTCGAATGCAGAAGCCGCGCACCTGGCCGGCATCAAGGTCGGGGCCGTGCTTATGTCGGTCTACGTCATCTCGGGAATTCTCGCCTCACTGACCGCACTCATTACGATCTCGCGTCTCACCGTCGGCGAGCCGACCGCCGGCACCAACCTTGAACTGGAGGCGATCGCCATCGTGGTCATCGGGGGCACCAGCCTCTTCGGTGGCGAAGGCACCATCATCGGAACCGTTATCGGCGCCGCCATCATTGCCGTCATCGCCAACATCCTTAACTTGCTCGGCATCTCGCCCTTCACCCAGCAGATCGTCAAGGGCGCCATCATCATCGCTGCCGTCATGTTCGAGGTCTACCGCCACCGCCAGCGGGTCTGAATGCCGTCGCGCCAGGGTGGCGCGCGGAGAACTGCAACTGTCCAATTTTGAGGAGGAACGAGCATGAACACCAACCGCAGACAATTCTTGACGCTCTCCGCGGCCCTCGCAGCTGTCGGCACGGTCGGCCTGCCGCTGCGCGGCGCTTTCGCCCAGGAAAAGTTCAAAATTGGCTTCAGTCAGGGCACGATGAACCATCCCTGGCGCATCGCGATGGTCGAGGTGAACAAGAAATACGCGGCGGAAAACTATCCTGACCTCGACATCCTCGTGACCGATGGCAACAACGATGCCGCCAAGCAGGTGGCCGACGTGGAAAGCCTGCTGACGCAGGGCATCAAGGTTCTCGTGATCTCGCCGCTCACTGAACAGGCCCTGACGCCGGTTGTGAAGGACGCAATGGCGCAGGGCATTCCCGTCCTGACGCTCGACCGCAAGGTCAACACGGAGGTGACCTGCCACCTCGGCGGTCTCAACCTGCCGCTCGGCGAAGGTGCCGGCAAATTCCTGATCGATGCGCTTCCGAACGGCGGAAATATCATCGAGCTGCAGGGCACGGCCGGAGCCTCGGCCACCAACGACCGCCACAACGGCTTTGCAAGCGCAATCGCCGGCAACGCCGCCCTGAAGGTCGTGGCGCAGCAGAACTGCGACTACACCCGCGACAAGGCCGTGAAGTTCATGGAGGACATGCTCCAGCGCTTCAAGCCGGGCGAAATCCAGGCCGTCTACGCACATAATGACGAAATGGCCCTCGGCGCGATCCAGGTGATGGAGGCGGCCGGCCGCCTCGAAGGCGTGAAGGTGATCGGGATGGACGGCCAGAATACGGCCTTCCAGGAGATCAAGGATGGCAAGATGTCGGCCTGCTTCATCTATCCCTTCTGCGCGCCGGAAGGCATCCAGACCGCCTACAAGATCGCCCAGGGCGAGACTGTCGACAAAGAAATCGTCCTGCCGACTGTCCAGGTTTCCAGCGACAACGTCGACCAGTTCCTCGGCAATGGCATCTAAGCCACGCCGATGGGCCGCGCCGTCTGGGCGCGGCCCCACCTCGAACAGAAGGAAGAAGCGATGACATCCGTCCGTCCCTACGACGATCCTCAAGGGGTCATTCCCGCCGTCCTCATGCCGTTCAATGCGAAGCTGGAGGTCGACGAAACGGCCTATCGCAAGCATCTCGCCGATGTCGGTGGCGTGGAAGGCATTAGCGCGATCGCCATCAATGGTCATGCGGCCGAGGTCGCGTCGTTGACCATCGAGGAGCAATTCCGCGCGATCGCAGTCACCAAGGAGGTGCTCGAGGAGCGCGTTCCGACCGTCGTCGCCGTCTACACGAATTCGAGCCTTCAAGCCGCACGCATCGCCCGCAAGGCGCAGGACGAAGGTGCAAATGGTCTTCTCGTCTTCCCACCCGAGGTGATGGTTCTCGGTGGGAATATGCGTCCGGAAGTTATCCAGGAGCATTACAAGCACATCACCGACGCCTCCAACCTCCCGATCATCCACTACCAGTTCCCCGTGGCCTCGAACCTTGCCATACCCCTGCCGACGCTGCTCGAGCTTTGCTCGCGGTTTCCGTCGATCCGGGCGATCAAGGACAATTGCGGCGACGGCAACCTGCACGAACGCCAGATTCGCGAGCTTCGGGCGCTCGACCAGCCGGTCAGAACGCTCACCACCCACAGCTCCTGGCTCCTCGGCTCGCTTGCCCTTGGTTGCGATGGCCTGCTCTCAGGCGCTGGATCAGTGATCGCCAACCTGCAGGTCGCGCTTCTTCGCGCTGTGAAGGCCGGCGATCTCAACGCGGCCAAGGCGATCAATGACAAGATCTATCCGACGGTCCGCGCCTTTTATGATCATCCGCTTCTCGACATGCACAATCGCATGAAGGAAGCGCTTGTCATTCTCGGTCGTTGGGAGGAAGCCTATGTTCGCCCGCCGCTGGTCAAGCCGACAGCCGCCGAGATCGAAAAGATCCGCCGTTGTGTCGAGCAGGCTGGCCTGACGCCGGAGACCCTTTACAAGAAGGTTGCATGACCGATGACCGCACTTGTGCTGAAAAACCGTCCGTCTCCGGGCGTGCTTCACCTGACGCTGAACCGTCCGGAAAAGCTGAACGCCCTGTCGAAGGAACTGCTCGGCGAACTCGTCGGTCTGCTCAACGATGCGAGAGCGGACACCGAGGTCGGCTGCGTCATCCTGACTGGCAGCGGACGCGCTTTTTCAGCCGGTGCGGACATCTCCGATATGTTGGAGAGGGGCGTGGCATCTTACGCCGATCCCGAGAGGTTGGCACGTTGGCAGGAAATCCAGGATTTCCCGAAGCCGATCATCGCTGCCGTAAACGGCTTTGCCCTCGGGGGAGGGCTTGAGCTGGCCCTTCTCTGCGACATCATCATCGCTGCGGATACCGCCAAGTTCGCCATGCCCGAAATCAATATCGGCTCCTTCCCAGGCGATGGCGGCACGCAAAGGCTTCCCCGTCTCGTCGGACGGAGCTTTGCCATGCAGATGGTGCTGACCGGCCAGATGGTTGATGCCGCGCTCGCCGAGCGAAAAGGGCTGGTCAGCGAGATTGTGGCATTGGACAGTTTGCAGGAGCGGGCGGTCGAAATCGCGTCTGCTATTGCCGCGCAGTCGACCGCGATCACGCCCTATGCCAAGAGGGCTGTCCGGGCGGCGGACGAACATTCCCTTGCCGAGGGCCTGCGGGTCGAGCATCAACTCACCGTCGAGGCCTTTGACACGGAAGACAGGATGGAAGGGCTTCGTGCCTTTGCCGAGAAGCGCAAACCGAAGTTCCAGGGTCGTTGAGGAGATCCCTAGTAGGGAGATCGGGAGGCAGCATGCCAGACTATGATTATATCGTGACGGGCGCCGGTTCAGCTGGCTGCGTGATTGCAAACCGCTTGAGCGAAGATCCATCGGTCAAAGTCCTTTTGCTAGAAGCCGGCAGCCGGGACTGGAACCCGATGATCCACATACCCGGCGGGCTCGGGAAACTGTTCGGGCCGGGCGTGAATTGGCGTTTCACGACTGTGCCGCAGAAGAACCTAGACAACCGCGAGATTTGGTACCCGCAGGGTAAGACGCTGGGCGGTTCAAGCTCCATCAACGCGATGATCTACATTCGCGGTCAGCGCGAAGACTATGACAACTGGGCCGCGCTCGGAAACGAGGGCTGGAGCTATGAGGACGTGCTGCCGTACTTCCGCAAGTCGGAGGATAACGACCGCCTCGTGAACAGGTATCATGGCGAAGGCGGGCCGTTGTGGGTCTCCGATCAAGTCAATCCCCATAAACTTTCCAGGGCCTTCGTTCGGGCCTGCCAGTCCTGGGGGCTTCCGTACAACCCGGATTTCAACGGCGAAACCCAGTATGGCGCTGGCCTCTACCAAGTGACATGCCGCGACGGGCGTCGTCGGAGTTCGGCGGTATCCTATCTTCGTCCGGTACGCTCGCGAAAGAACCTGACGGTCATGACCGGTTCCAGGGCGATCCGCATTGTCCTTGAGGGGGACAAGGCCGTCGGCGTCGAGGTCGCTCAGGGCCGCTTGGTCCGGATTGTCCGCTGCAGCCGCGAGGTGATTGTCACGAGCGGTGCTATCAACTCGCCGCGTCTCCTTATGCTTTCGGGTATCGGCGATGCTGACGAGCTCCGTAAGGTTGGTGTTGATCCCAAGGTGGACCTAAAGGGCGTCGGGAAGAACCTTCAAGACCACTTGTGCTCGAATGTCCATGTCAGTCTGAAGGAGCCGATCAGCTATGACGGTCAGGATCGTTTCCCTCATTCGGTGCGTCACGGCCTGCAGTGGCTGCTCTATCGCAACGGACCCGCCGCATCTGTCATAGTCGAGGGCGGCGGCTTCGCCTCGAGCGAGAACAACGGTCGGCCGGATATGCAAATCCACATCGCACCCGCAATGGTGGTCCGCGGGGGCCAGACACGCCTCGACGGTCACGGTTTTACTGTCAACACCACTTTTTTGCGGCCGCGAAGCGTGGGGACCATCGCCCTCCGGTCTGGCAATCCAGTCGACGAGCCGCTCATTGATCCGAATTATCATGGTGAGCAGTACGATCGCGACATGTCGCTAAAATCGATCGAGACGACGCGCGCAATTCTCTCCCAGCCTGCGATCGCCAAGTACATCAAGATTGAGCGATTGCCCGGTCCCGACGCCAAGTCGAAGCAGGATATCATGGCCTACGTTCGCCAATATGCGTGCTGCGACTACCATCCGGTCGGCACATGTAAGATGGGGGTCGATGAAAACGCAGTCGTGGATCCGCAGTTGCGGGTGCGAGGCCTGCGGGGTCTGCGCATCGCGGACTCGTCGATCATGCCCGTGCTCCTCAGTGGCAACACGAACGCACCGACCATGATGATCGGTGAGAAAGCGGCGGAACTGATTAAGCATGGGGAGCCTCTGAGGCTGGAACGGAATGATGCTATTCCGGCTTGATAGTTGGTGACCTGCCACTGACTTTCATCCAGAAGCGACTAGAGCTC
Organism: Ensifer sp. MJa1; assembly: GCF_037026475.1. NCBI lineage: Bacteria > Pseudomonadati > Pseudomonadota > Alphaproteobacteria > Hyphomicrobiales > Rhizobiaceae > Ensifer > Ensifer sp. MJa1. The sequence continues at coordinate 22,334 of NZ_JAKUMO010000042.1, forward strand.
CGGCGGTTTTAAATTGGACGCTGCAGCAATGACTGAGGGAGCGCGGTTTCAGAGTGCGTCTTGTCGAAGAACGCAACACAGAATCGGTGCGTGATACCATTAAGCGGTACCACCCAACGACGGTGTTCCATGATCATCCCATCGTGTGAACTGCCCCCACTTTCGACCGAACACTCAGCAGCATAAGCATGGAGGTCCTGGTCCCGAACTGAAGATACGTTGGCGTCAAATCCGAATTGCGGCTGGTGAAGATTGCAGACTACGGGATGGCGGTCAGCGAGAACATCCCGTAAGCGAGGTAACTGGCTCGGGAGTTCGTATAGTCATCGTGGATTTTTTGAGACTTGCTAGCGAGCTTTGGTGCGACGGCTCAAGCACATTTAGGGCGATAGAATAGAGGGTATCCTAATGATGAAAGATAAACTGTTTCTCATTCGGCCGGGTTTCAATGACCCCGCCTATCCAGGCCAGCAATTTTACTGTTGGCACTGTGCTCTTATTGAAGGGGTTCTCGCCTCGTTTCCTGACTTAACCCACCAGATCGATGTTGAACGAATTGCGTGGCCTCGTCCGCGATTGCCCGTTATCGCGTTGGTAGGAGACGAAAACCAATCCTTGCCGTTACTCGTACTGGCGGACGGTAAATCGTCGGAGCATCAAACTGGCGTCTTTCAAGGAAGAGCGTTCATTTCCGAAAAGGATAAGATCCTTGCCGCCTTGTCAGAACGGCACGGCTTCCCCGATCCACATCCCTGAGAAACTCGCGGCGATCAGCAGCGACGGGCGGATGACTTGGCAGGTCTCCGTCGGATCATGTCCCAGGGAGTGGTGTAGGTGGCGGGAGGTAGCAAAGCCGAGCGCCCGCGCGCTTCTCGTTGCGC
>NZ_JAKUMO010000043.1:0-23001 GCF_037026475.1 Ensifer sp. MJa1
GGCAGCATGACTGCGCTACTGCGGTCGACTTGCTTTACTTGACTCAGACGGCCCCGTTACCGAAGTCCTGACCCTAGTCATCTGAATCCGAAATTCGTGTCATAAGCTGTTGTCGACCTTCTGACAGAAGCGCTTGACGGATGCGAGAATGTCGTCTGCCGATTTGGTCCAGCGGTATGGCTTTGGGTTTTCGTTGTGGCGCTCGATAAAGCTTTTGATGTCGGCTTCGAGTTGAGCTGTCGAAGTGTGCACGCCACGTCGTAGTTGCTTGCGGGTCAATTCCGCAAACCAGCGTTCGACCTGGTTGATCCAGGAGGCCGAGGTCGGCGTAAAGTGCACGTGGTAGCGTGGCCGCCGCATCAGCCAGTTCTTGATCGATGCAGTTTTATGCGTTGCATAGTTGTCCATCACGATATGCACGTCCAAATCGGGCGGCACGTTCGCCTCGATCTGCTTCAGGAAGTCCAGGAACTCGGTGGCCCGATGCCGCTTGTAGCATTTGCCGATGACAAAGCCGGAGGCGACATCGAGTGCTGCAAACAATGTCGTCGTGCCATGTCGAACATAAGAATGGGTACGCCGTTCAGGCACGCCAGGCATCATCGGCAGCACCGGCTGCTCGCGATCGAGCGCCTGGATTTGGCTCTTCTCGTCCACGCTGAGAACCAGCGCCCGATTGGGAGGCGACAGATAAAGACCGACGATGTCGCGGACCTTATCGACGAACAAAGGATCGCTGGAAAGCTTGAACGTCTCAGTGCGATGGGGCTGCAGGCCGAAGGCGTTCCATATCCGGCGGATCGTCGTGTGCGAAAAACCAGCGGCTCCTGCCATCGAGCGGATCGACCAATGGGTCGCATCCGTGGGCGTAGAACGCAGCGTGCGCTCGATCACAGCAGCAATCTGATCATCGCCGATCGTGCGGGGCCGGCCAGGGCGAACTTCGTCGAGCAGGCCATCGAGCCGATCTTTAAGAAAGCGCCGCCGCCATTTGCCAACCGTATGTTCATGCACGCCGAGTTCCCCGGCAACGACCTTGCTCGCAATTCCGTCGGCACAGCGAAGAATGATCCGGCACCGCTCTGACATGGAGCGAGCAACGCGATGCTTACGCACCTGCCGCTCCAAATGCTCCCGCTCCGCCTCGCTCAAAATCAATGGTGCCGTCGGTCGGCCAGTCGCATTTGCCATTGCTCAACCTCCCATGAACAGGCAAAGCGTACAATGTAATGAACTTCAGTTCCAGATGACTAGCTCGTCGGTCATTATGCGCTCGATCCTTTCAGGGTCGCATTGTTCATCGACCAAGAACTGGCGGACTCCTCCGTGCCATGTCCGGATATCCGCTAGGAACTCCTCGAGGCATTCGACGCCTCTGTCCGTGAAGCCGGTTGTGCCCTCTTCGGTCCCGTTGTGGACGTGCACCATTTCGCCGTAATCGATATTGTCTGAGTTGGCCGAGATCTCTCTGAGCAGTTCGAGGTTTTCGCCGATCGTGGCGGCGACGTCTTCGATCGTATAGATGTGCAGCGAACGAGCCATCAGACGGCCTTTTGCGGAGTGGCGGCCGCCGGAAGCATATTCCACGGCAGCAGGTCTTCAAGTCTGTCTACCGGGTAATCCTTGATCCGGGTTAGGACCTCCGTGAGGTAGGTCTCGGGATTGTGGCCATGCAGTTTGGCTGTTTCGATGATGGTCAGGATATTCGCGATGCGCTCGCCGCCCTTGTCCGAGCCGGCGAAGAGCCAGTTCTTTCTGCCGATTCCGAGGGGGCGCATGGCACGCTCAGCGATATTGTTGTCTATTTCGACGCGGCCGTCGTCGACGTAAACGCTCAACGCTGCCCACCGCGACAGGGCGTAGCGCATCGCTTCCGCCAATTTCTGTTTCTGCGGCAACGTCTGCAGCGTATCCTCGATCCAGACTTTCAGATCCCTCAGGATCGGCCTGGCATGCTCCTGGCGCAGCGCATGCCGCTGATCAGCCGACATGCCGCGGATACGATCCTCGATATCATAGAGCGCGCCGATGCGCGTCAGCGCCTCTTCGGCGATCGGTGACGGCTTCAGCTTGATCACATCATGGAACTTGCGGCGCACATGCGCCATGCACGCGGCCTCGATGATCTGATTGCCGTAAAGCTTCTTATAGCCACCATAGCCATCCGCATGCATCACGCCGCTGAAGTCAGCGAGGTGGTCTGCGGGATGTGCGCCCTTGCGGTCGGGGCTATAATAATAAGCAGTGGCTCTGGGTGTTGGATCTTGATAGCCACTGCCATCGAAGACATAGACCCAGACCCTACCAGTTTTTGTCTTTCCTCGCCCAGGATCGAGAACATCAACCGGGGTATCGTCCGTATGTATTCGATCGACCGCGGCGATATGAGCCCTAATCAGTAAGATCAGGGGCGAAAGCAGAACGGACACACGGCCCATCCAGTCCGCCATGACGGACCGGGAGATGTCTATCCCCAGCCGGCCGTACATCTCGGATAGACGGTAGAGCGGTATGTGGTCGTCGAACTTGGCGACCATGATATGGGCGAGCAAGCCCGGTCCGGGTTTGCCGCGCTCGATCGGCAAGGTCGGCATTTCGCCGGATACCGTCGTATCGCAGTCCTTGCAGATCATGCGCTTTTCGACGTGGCGGACAATCTTCACGGACGCCGGTACGTGCTCCATCACCTGGACCACCTTGTCCGCCGCCTTGAGGAAAGACGAGCCACCACAGGTCGGGCAACTGCAGGGCGGCGCATAGACCAGCTCTTCGGTTGCTAGGTCATCCGGCAGAGGTTTGCGCTTCGGCTTACCAGGTGCGTCATCCAACTCCGGCAAGGGGGCTTTCCCGGAGCGCATCTCTGCCTCCGCGCGAGAGGCCTCGATCTCCTCCAGCATCAGCTCAAATTGCTCGATCTTCCGATCGATCTTTTCCGAAGAAGCGCCATGCTGCCGATGGCGGAGCAAATCCAACTGCGCGCGCAGGAGCCCGATAATGGAGTCGCGCTTGCTGACTTCGGCTTCTTGGCTCTCAAGTTTCGCCGCCTGTTCAGCGACGAGCACGCGCAAAGCAGAAAGCTCGTCCTGACTGTCCAGCGGCGTTGTTTTCATGTCAGAAAACGTAGCCGATTTGCGCCTCAGGCGCTAGCAGTTTTGCCCAGATTCCCTTGTAAAATAAGGTGTTTACCCCGTTCGGCCGGGAGCGGAAGTCCACGCCGGTCGACGCCAGTCGATCCCCTCGATAAGCATGGAAAGTTGGGCCTGTGTCAGGTGCGCCACGCCATCCTTCGCCGTCGGCCAAGGAAAATATCCGCGCTCCAGAACCTTGTAGAATAGGCAGAACCCCTGGCCATCCCACCATAAAAGCTTGATCCGATCCGCGCGCTTGCCGCGGAACCCGAAGATGGCGCCGGATCCTGGCGCTTCCTTTATGACAGACTCGGCCAGCGCTGAGAGACCATCAATCCCACGACGCATGTCGGTCACCCCGCAGGCCAAATAGACCCGCACATTCCCCGATGGCCCGATCATGCTGCCTCCACACAGGCGATCAACGATGCCAGCATCTTTCGCTCGATGTCTGCTGGAACTTTCAACCCCCGACCGTTTCGTAGCAAGATCTTGATAAACACTGGCGTCGGCGAGGCCGCAGGCGTCTGCCCAAGGCTTACGTCGTCGACGAGCTGTACCGGAAGAAACGATGCTGACGCATCGAAGTGGCTAAGTGTCTTCCGCCATAGACGGATCTGAGCCGGATAGATGTCATGGCGACGAGCGACATCACCAATGCGGACGCCAGGCTGGTCAGCTTCTGCCAATATCTTCAGCTTAACTTCTTTCGACCATCGCCGCCTACGTTCGACGCCGGAAATGATCTCCATGCGAGCCATGCCAACCTCTCAGATCTGGTATTAGTGTCAGCACTAATGCTGGTTCTAATGCCAGAACATCGCCTAACTGGCTCATTCAGCAAAATCCGCTCACCGGACGCTCACGATGGATACGCTTCGGCAGGCCAATGAGATACTGCGCAAAGCGTCCGCTTATTTCGCGATGGCGGAGCTCGACCGCCCATTGAAGCGATGATCTCCTTCATCGACGAACACCGATCGGTATTCGGGGTCGAGCCGATCTGCAGACTGCTGCCGATTGCCCCATCAACTTACTACGAGAACGTTGCCAAACGCCTGGACGTGGACCGGTTGTCGGTCCGCGCCCGCAGCCTCCAGCGTAAGCGCCTACATCTTCGGCGCCATCTGCCCGAAGCTCGGCAAGGCGGCAGCGCTCATCATGCCCTGGGGCGACACCTATGCCATGACCCAGCATCTGGCCGAAATCTCACGCCATGTCGCTAAGGATGCACATGCCATCCTCATCATGGACCAGGCGGGCTGGCACATGTCCAATAACCTCATCGTGCCTGAAAACATCACCATCCTGCCGTTGCCACCGAAATCACCCGAACTGAACCCGGTTGAAAACCTCTGGCTGTTCATGCGCGAGAACTGGCTCTCCAACCGCGTCTTCAAATCCTATGACGACATCGTCGCTCATTGCTGCGACGCCTGGCGAAAGCTCGAAAACCATCCCTGGCGCATCATGTCCATCGGACGAAGAGCCTGGGCAAATGGGTTCTGATCAGTGAGAGGCCGTATTAGCGCCATAATGATCGAGGTTTCGAGCAATCGGTTCTTTCGTTTCGACGTCAACCCAACGCCTCTAACGCAATTCAACTCGCCTAAAACCTTCAATCAACGGACTGATGCATCTTTAGATTGTCGAGAACCACTGACGCTCGCGGTCACGACTGGCCATCAGGCCAGTCTTATCTCATGATTTGCCGCCCTTCTATCGCGCCATATCGGAGATAGTGAACCAACGGATTGAGACCACTCTCCGCAACGTCCGGATACATACTCAAATAGGCTGAACCGTTAAAGTTTGGCCCCGGCGATCTCCCTTCCACACCACCATGCATTATATAATGGTCCAGCGGATCCACGTCCTGGACATCCTGGTACTGCCCCAAATACCACTTCACGTCAAAAAAACCCGAAGCAAGCACTAGCCCACGCATTCGCTCATATTTAGGATGCGTGATCCGCTTAAATATTCCACCAAGCACACTGCGCCGCTTGACACCAGTGGCCTCAGTCACCTCACTAAGGTAACGTCTTGCTCGCGATCGCCGTTCTTTCGGTGAGACAGCCCAATGCGCCAGCGCCAGGCAACGTCGCCTCAAATCATCCAATTCCATCTCACTATTCAGTACCCTCTGAGATAATGGATTTGGTTCGTACCGCGTATCCGCTTCCGTCTCCCCACGCCCTTCCGATGGAAAGCCAACATGAATTCGGTGGTTTAGATCCTCTAGAGCTGAGCGCAAACGCTGATTCTCGAGTGCAGCCTGCCCAGCACTAGAATGAAGTGTATGCAATTCGCGCAACGCTGCCTGCAACCGAAATGCTTCAAATCTAGGGAGCCCTACTGTATTGAGTGCGACAAGGCGCATGGCCGGCCATTTGGAATATGTCCGCGCCATGGAATTCGGATTAACTCTATAAAGCACTCCTGTTTTAGGGAGCACTGCAATCTTGCGACCGCTTGAAACCAAACGCATGTAAAGGGCGTAGTCCTCCCACATCGCGCGAGAGGTTTGGTCCCACCCCCCGAACGATCTGAGAGTTTCAGTGCGAAAGCCCGCATTCGCGTGGCCCAATATGTTGTCAGTTTGCGCAGCTATCACCCCATCACCGAGCGGCCTGTAGACATATCCATTTGTGCTGCCGAATACGAAGTCTGTGCCATCATCAAAAGCCTCCAAGTAAGGAACGACAGCATCTATGTCTGCATTCAACATAAAGCTTCGAGCGATATCACTAATAAAGGTGTTCATAGCGACGTCATCTGAATCAATACAGATGGTCAAGTCTGTGGAAACGTTCTTCAGTCCAGTATTTCGAGCTCCCGCCAGTCCCTTATTCTCTTCGTGTTTAATTACAACAATCTTACTAAATTGCGGTTCGTATCGTCTTATCAATTCATTGAGTTGCGCGCTCGCTTCAGCCGTTGATGCATCATTAACGACGATAATTTCGTTCGGTGATACGGTCTGCTGAGCCAGCGACCAAAGGAGATCAGCAACCTGCCGAATAGGGGTATTGAAGAACGGTATGATGACGGCGACCGAGGGGAGATTGAATTCTGAGGCGCGTGGGGCCGTGGCAAAAGGCGCCGCGGCTTCTGCATTAATTTGGGACTGCCGTTCGTTGCTAGCGACAGCTAAATTACACCGAAGTTGCGAAAGTGACTCCGCTGGCTCGGCAAGTAATTTATCGATCTTCTCCCTGAGCGAACGAGCGTCAGGCTTTGCCACAAGCCTTGATGTAAACTCCGAGGGGAGCATTTCTGGCACGCCACCTGCTTCAACCACAACAGGCAAGGCATTTGCCGACATCGCATCATAAATTGAAAAAGGATAGTTGTCGGCGAGATACGGCATTACTACCAAAGAACGCGCTGCTAGTCCTCTCAAGCACAGTATTGCTTCGTCACGTGCGTATCTGTCGTAAATCGAGACTGTGAATCGATCTTTAAGGGTTTCGACCAAGTAGTCGAAATCGGCCGTTTCGGGTTGCGCGCCGCCTATAAGTACAATATCCTTAATACCGAAATCGACAAGCGCCTTACCATCGTCTATACTAATTGCCTCAAGAAACAACTTGAAGCCCTTCATTAGTGTACGTTTACCGAAAAACACCAGGGTGTCGATTCCGCCCATAGGATGCACGGTATCAAATGTCGGAGAATAGGGGTATCGACGCATCTCGATTTTCTGCCGACCAAGCTCTATCCCGACCTCGCTGTAAAGTTCCCGAAGAAATACGCTCGGAAAACACACGACATCTGCGTTCTCAATAGCGACCTTCTCCTTGATTGAGGAAACCATATGTGAAACGCCGTACCAATCCTTTTTCCCGTTCTCCAGATAGTGTGTGTTTCCATGGCAATGCGTGACGACGGAAACCTCATCTCGAAGCAGTCCTGATCTCTTGGCCTGAGCGACCCGACAACCAATCCCCTGATATTCTTGCGATTGGATCGAGACAACGTCAGGGAACAGGAAGAGCAATTGCTCAATAGCACGAAGAACGCGATCCTCGACCGGCAGCGATGAGACATCTATCCCCTGCAACACGTCTTCTGGCGTCATCGTTGCATACGGTCGACCATCCGCCGCCACGAGCCCGTCTGTGGCGACAAGAACAATTACCTTTTCGCGACCATAATTATTTTGCTGCTCAATGATGAAGCTGCCGACGCCACCTGACGCAGTTGCACCATGCATCTCCGAGGTAATCAATATGTGTTCTGGCCACCACTCTTCGGAAGTGCCAAAGGTTTTTCGGAGCCTGGTCTTGTAGCGCTCCGCGTTAAAACCTGCTTGAATAAAACATGTCGTGTGGAACTCGTCCCACTGATTGCACCGAGTCCAGCCTGCTCTTGATATCTCCAAGCCAGCGTTAGATATCAGGTCGCAGAGTTCCGGCAACGCCCACTCACGGACGTGAGCTGCATTCGGAGATGCTCCATCGGTGACTTGTCTGTTCTGTCGAGTTCGGTCGGGCGTCGACAGGACTAGATAAGAGTTCTCATCATAGCTCAGTAGCTTCCTAATTAAGGTCAACACCGGCTGTACATCCGGCAAGTGCTCAATTACGTCCGAAAGTACGATAACAGCGGGTAACCGGGACTTCAATTCGGCCAATAAATCGCGATGAACGTCCCAAGACATCAGGTCGATAGTCGCCCAATCATGATCCGGATGCTCACGACGAGCGACATCAATTGACCCGTTGAAATCCAGCCCCAGAAATTTAATCTTATAATTTTGAGCGCAATATACTAATTTGTCACCACTACCGCAGCCCAGATCAATGACGTTTTCGATGTTCAGACGACGTGCAAGTTCAAATGCCTCGCCGTACACATCTGGCTGCCACACGACCTGGCCACCCAGATCGTCAACGAACTTTTCGTTTATCGTGCGAATTCCACCTCCCGAGGCAAAATTTGACTCTCGGCTAACCGCGGAGACGCTTATTTTATCAAGCCGTGGCGGCTGAAAGCCTTGTGATATACTGGAGAAAATCAAATTCATTATGTGGCCCCGTGAACCCAAGCAGAGATTGCTATGCTACTTTTAAGACAAATCGCTAAAAACTTGATCGATCAGGAAAGCCTCTCTCTCTAGCAGCACGAACCACTTTCTCTGCCAAATCAGCGATCGGCAAGTTAGAAACCCAACCAAACTCTCGGCGAGTTCTTGACGGATCCAGTACTGCGTATTTCAGATCAGAGAGTCGGGATGCAATCATCTCCGGAAAAAGCTTAACTCCAAGCACTCCCTCGACAGCGGTCACAACGTCTATCTCTGAGCTCTCAATGCCTGAGCCCACATTATTCACTCGATATCCTGTGTGCGGTTCGCTCGCGAGCATCAACAGGAGGCGAGATAAATCGTCCACGTCGAAATAATCTCGCAGATTTGAACCGTCGCCGAATACTCTCAGCTTTTGGTTTGTCATCGCACTCCTAATTGCCGCCGTGACGAAACCATGCGGCCCAGAAAGCTGCCAATATCCCACGGGATTGGCTATCCGGAGGGTCGAGACCGGCACCCCCCGCGCAAAAGCAAGAAATTTGAGGGAGGTCTCGATTAAAGATTTCCCGACACCATAAGGGCTAATCGGGTTGGGTGCTGCCTCCTCAACGATCGGCACAGCATGACCAGGACCGTAAATCGTTCCTCCGCTGGAGGCGTAAATGACGTGGCACCGTGCGTTGATGGCCGCGAGCCGCTCAAAGAAGCTCACAGCTAGGCTAACATTTCCAGTGACTTCCGATAACACCGTACCGTTAGCGGCAGCCGAACTCAAATAAATTACTGCCGAGTAATCTTTCGCTCTGCTCCAAAATTCATCACTATCAGATCGGTACAGAACAGATGAAGGAAAGTGCGACTTAAGAAAATCTAGACTTTTTTCTCGCGAATACAGATCAACATCTGCACCATTTTTTCTAAAATACTCGCCGGTATGCAAACCGATGAATCCCGATGCACCTATAATCGCAAATTTCATCAAAAACCAACCTTAAACAAAAAACCTTCTGTATTCAGATCTTGTACTCTACTCTCAACACCCTGCCTAAATAAGCCCCCCCCCTTCGGCAAGCACCCAGCCGAAGCCGTCTCCTGCACTAGTGAGACCTTTTTGGTTCTTATGGCATGGCAAGTAAGAGGCACAATTTTATGAACAGCTCCCGCATGAATAGATTGTATGGCCCAATCCCAATCTTCGTATCCTAGCTGTAATGACAGGTTTGTCTGGCGATACGGAATTGTTAGCATCAAGGTTCTTTCAACGAAGCAGAGCGCTGTCCACAGGTTTGTGAGAGCCAGTGCTGCAATATCGAATATCGGGTCTTCCATATCAACGTGGAGGAATAGATGTGGCCGCACGCCGAAGTAAAGATTTACTTCCGAATGCCAAACAACAGTTCGTGGGTCACTCGATGCCGCGGAGTGCGCCCTACTTAGCCATTCCCTGCCCCACAGATCATCCCCATCTATGAAAGCAACCCAGCGGCCCTTTGCGCGCCGTACACCCGCATTTCTTGCAAGCCCCAAATCTCCCTCATCGACATTAATCACTTGCCAGCCCTTATTTCTTGCTTCGGCAGCGCTTGCGACTTCTTGGGTTTGGTCATCGCACCGGTCTAGTACACATATGACTTCGGATTTGATGCCGTTCGCATTGGCATTATCGATAGCATCTTCAATGCTACTTATTGTCGCGGCAGAGAGCAGCCCCTCCCGATGAAGGTTTAAGATTACCGAAATTTCAATTGCCATGGCTCGGGCTCAAGAACGAAGACTCTCGTGAAAGTTCAGCAACGAAGCCAGACCAGCTATGTTGTTCCACTACTAATTGACGTAAGCGCTGAGCTCGGCGCTCTGCCCCCGCCTTATTCACCCAAATTTCACGCAATGCCTCAGCATACATCGTTTCATCATCGGTACTGTCGATGCGCCAGCCTGTCTCTTCGTGAATTAGCTCTTGTATCCCGCCCACGCCTGAAGCGACAATCGGCAACTCTGTTGCCCCCACGTGTATAACGGTTGTCGGGAGGCCCTCCCATAACGAAGTGAACAAAAATGCATCAAACTCTTGGAGTGGAAGCTCTCCTAAACTCCTGTACCCACCACGAAGCGACAAGTTACCAACTTCAGTTGATAACGCTGTTAAACGCGATTCGAATTCAGTACTTCCAGTGCCGTAGACGGTGAAGTCAATGTCGGGAGCGCATCGAACAATCCGCTCTAGCAATCTCGTGTTCTTTTGCTTCGAAAATCGCCCCGCCCAAATGACTCGCATTCGCTTTCCACCTCCAACCTGGCGGGTCGCGTTTTTGCCTACAGTGCAAGGCTGACGAAGAAGGGCCAACTTGGAGGCATAACTAGCCGGCAACTGATAGTCAGCGATAATTTTTTGAATAAACGTGCTATTATCAATGTATAGCTTCTCGATGTTGTCGATAGTTCCCATAAAATGGGTATCACTATACCCGATTGGAACGCCAGAATCTGTGTAATCTTGGCAAAACATCGCCGCATGCAACCGACACATGCTCGACAGAGCTTTCCCCTTCGACAGGAACAAATCCCAACACGCGCGACTATTTACGTTCATTATTGCTTTGGGCCGCAGCGAAAATACTATTAATTCCGTCAACCTAACCCGATCCTCATGACCGAGTGTCTGATCGATAAGCGGAAGAACGGCGACAAGCGTTCCTGGCGGGAGCCAGTCCACCGCTTCCAGCCTGGGTGCGTCGGTTACAACCACAAGGACAGACTGAACTCCATAAGCGTCGATCGCCGCCTTCACCATGTTTGCGGAGGCAAGATCCGCTCCGCTGTGGACGATCCAAGGGACAAAAACAATTCGATCGATGCCCGCAGGAAGTGACGCAAAGAGCCTGGTCCAGGCTTGGAAGAGCGGGACGCTCGGGATGCTCGCGTTGATGGGAAGTCTCTTTAACGGATGAAAACGGGTCTCCGTTCTAATTGCCGCCTCGATGGGCGACCAGCGCCGGATGTTGAGCCGCAACAGCGCCCTCATTCTCGGTGGGATAACTGTGTCCCGATTATGCCCATGCCGAATGTGAAAGATGATGGGATTAAGTCCGCTTGCGTCCACATCGGGATAGCGCGCACGGTACCACTGCGTATCGAACGACGCACTTGCCGATCGACCTTCCCGTGCCCCGTGATCTAAATAGTGCTCAATAAGATCCACGCCAGCAAGGTCCGGGTACTGCTTAAGATACCAGCACGCGTCAAACCATTGCGAATCTCGGATCAGTTCGTATTCCTCTCGCGCGAGTGCCGGCGAAGGTGGCGCTACCGCGCGAATTTGCCGACCTTCTCTCGCCCCAAATCTTAGGAAGTGGACAAGTGGATTCATCCCAGTTGCGGCTACATCTCTATGGGTAGAAATGTACCATTGACCGTCAAACCCAAGCCCGGGAGACTTCCCCGAGCGCCCCCCTTGTAGTAAAAAGTGCGTGAGAGCGTCACTAGCCGCACTCGTTGGATTTTCCTCAATATACCACTTCTCATCCCAAAAGCATGAACGCGAAACGAGCCGCCGGTCCGCAGCCAACTCAATCCACTGTAAGAGCTTACAAGCGCAGCGCCGACCGGCCACAATCGTAAGCGCTATCCGTAACCAGCTCATCAGGAAACCTTGATTACAATCTGGGATGCACATCCCCTTGCCAAATACAGCTTCAATCGTCGATCCGTCGATCCGTCGATCCGTCGATTCAGGGACTTATCATTGCTGGAAGAGCGCTTGCAAGCGCTTCGTACGTCCTTCTGTGAACGGTCGTTGAGAAGTGCGGCTATTCGCTGCCGAGATGTCCACAGAGGTTTTTCGGCAGTGACTTGCTTGTTCTGAAGCGGATGGGATTGGCTGGCCCCTATGCTTGCCTGCGCGCAGGTAAGCATAGGGGCCAGTGCGTCGAGAAGTATACCAAACGGCTTTTGGGTGAAGGGGTGAGGACTGGTGCAGCCGCAGCGCGTGCCGTAATCTTTGCGTCGAGTGATGAAGCAGGCACAGCGCCGAACGAACGTAAGCGCTCATTTCCATGCGCGTTGACGCGGCCCGGTTGACCGAGGTCGCTGTCAGACGGTCGCATCGGATCAGGCAGCGGCGGCCATGGCGAAGTGGAAAGGCATTAGATCGCTGATGTCGGCATCTGTTGCGCGCTGCGGCAACTCGCTGAGGACATGGCGCAAGTAGGCCAAGGGTGAGATGCCGCAGGCGCGGCATGTCAGCATGAGGCTGTAGACGACGGCACTGGCCCTGGCTCGTACGCATTCGGCGTAGGCTGCAGCGATCGAGCGGCTTGCATGTTATGCTTGGTAAATGGATATCGACGAGGACAAGATCGACGACGCTGTCCTGGCACTGCTATGGCTGACGCTGCATGATGGGCGTCGGGCTTGGAAGGGATTCGATTGGAATGCGACAGACCGACTGTTCAAGAAGGGCCTGATCGGTGATCCGGCGAGCAAGACGAAGTCCTTGATCTTGACGGATGAAGGACTGCAGCGATCAGAGGCATTGTTTCGGGAGTTGTTCATGCGGCGGCAGCAATAGCTATCGCCTTTTGGGCCTTCCAATGCCACGGCAACAATTCATCGATCCGGTCTGCCGGATGATCGGCGATCCGGGCAAGGACGTCAGCAAGCCAGGCCTGTGGATCAATACGGTTCATTTTCGCTGTGACGATCAAGCTGTACATGGCCGCCGCCCGCTGTCCACCGCGGTCTGAGCCGGCAAACAACCAGGCTTTTCTTCCCAATGCCACACCGCGCAGTGAACGCTCGGCACAATTATTCGACAAGCAGATGCGGCCGTCATCGAGGAAGCGGGTAAAGGATGCCCAGCGGTTCAGCATGTAGTCGAAGGCCTTGGCCAGATCGTTGTCGCGAGACAGCTTGGCACGTTGCTCGCGCATCCATACTTCCATGGCGTCTACCACCGGCTTGCTGAGCTGCTGACGGGTTGCCTTGCGCACTTCCGCCGTCTGGCCATTGATCAGGCGTTCGTTCTCGAACAGCGCATCGATCCGCTGCACCATCTGGATCGCGATCGGCGAGATCACGGCGGCGCTTTTGCCTTGCGCTTTTCGGCGCGCATTGGCTTCCAGATCGGCCAGGGCGAAGAACGGCCGCCGGGCGTGTGCCCAGCACGCTGCCTCATAGATCGGCCCCGGACTTCGATCGGGAAGATAGAGCTGTGTATAGCCACTATAGGCATCCGCCTGAAGGATGCCGCTATAGGTGGCCAGATGACTTTGAGGGTGTTCGCCGCCCCGGTCCCGGGAATAATAGAACATCGCCGATGGCGGCGTCGTTCCGCCGAACGGGGCATCGTCACGGACATATGTCCAAATCCGGCCCGTGTCGGTCTTGCCAGCGGCCAGAACAGGAACTGTCGTATCATCGCCATGAACACGTTCGGCTGCAAAAGTATGGGCCTTGATCCGCCTCAGCAGCGGATCAAGGACATGGCAGCAGGCCCCGATCGCATCAGCCACCGTCGACAGGCTGATCGGCACACCTTCCAACGCAAAGCGTTCGACCTGGCGATTGAGGGGGATGTGCTGGCCGAACTTGTCGCAGAGGATCATCGCCAATAGCCCCGGACCCGCCCAGCCCCTCGGGATAACATGGAAAGGTGCCGGCGCCTGGCTGATCTTTTCGCAGTCGCGGCAACTGAACTTTTCCCGCACCGTCTGGATGACTTTCCAGGTACGCGGAACGCTTTCCATCGTCTCAGTGATATCTTCGCCGAGTTTGCGCAACCGCTCACTGCCGCAGCAGTTGCAGGCGACTGGACCAGGCACGACAACACGTTCGCGCGGCAGGTGCTCCGGAAAGGGTTTCTTCACGGGCCGCTTTCGGGTGAAGCCGGCGACAGCAACTGATGCGGCCGCAGCAACGGCCATTTCGGCGGCAAGCTCATCCTCGGTGGCCGTCGCCTCGGCGTCCTCGAGCATCAGCTCCATTTGCGCTATCAGCCGCGAGGTTCGTTCCGACTTCTGACCACGCAGCTCCCTTTGCAGCTTCTCGATATGGACCTTCTGACGAAGAATGATCGCCTGATTATCGGCTTCCTTGGCCTTGGCGACGGCAAGATCGGCTAAGGCGGCGGCGCGTTCCGCACGTGCTACGACCAGCTCAGCCTCGAGAGCCGCGGCATAATCGGGATGCTGTTCCGAGCCGGTTTCCATGCTCGAAGTGAATCACAAAGCCACTGATTTGCATAGCTTTTCTTCAGAATCCAAGCCGCAAATCCACCTATCCGGCGCTCGTCGGCCGCCATGTCTGTTGCGGGTTTCGCCAGTCTATTCCAGACAGAAGATAGGAGAGTTGCGCAGAAGAGATGGTCACTGCACCGCCCTCAACGTTCGGCCAGATGAACCGCCCCCGCTCCAACTTTTTTGTAAACGTGCAACTGCCCTGGCCGTCGTGCCAGATCACCTTCAGATGATTGCTCCTGCGGCCTCGAAAGCAAAACAGATGCCCACACAACGGTTATGTGGCGCGCCACATAACCGTTCAAGGGTGACGTCTTCGTCTTTCGCGGTCGCAGCGGCCGACCGATAAAGGCCCTTTGGCATGATGGGATCGGCCTATCGCTGTACGCGAAGCGGCTCGAGCGCGGCCGCTTCATTTGGCCGGCGACGGAGGATGGTGCGATCGCGCTGACCGCCGGTCAGATGTCCTATCTGCTGGAGGGGATTGATTGGCGAAACCCGCAACAGACCTGGCGCCCGACCAGTGCCGGGTGACCGTCTGAAGGGCGATTACTCCGCAACAAGTTCTTTGAAATGCTAGGCAAATCAGGGCTTCTGTGATTCACTTCGGGCATGGAAAACAGCCCCGATTTGCTTCCCGACGATGTTGCCGCCCTGCGAGCAGAGCTCATCGCGGCACGCGCCAAGGGCGCCCAGATCGAGGCTGAACTTGCCGTTGCCAAAGCCAAAGCGTCCGACGATCTTGCTGTCATTGCCCGGCAGAAGCTGCGCATCGAAAAACTCGAGCGGCAGCTTTACGGCCCGAAGGCAGAGCGTCGCGCCCGGCTGATCGATCAGATGGAGTTCCAACTGGCGGAGTTGGAGATGGCGGCGACTGAACCGCGCCGGGTTTGCCGGAGGCCGTTTGGTTTAAGTTATGCAGCCATGGCTGGTTCGTCCAGCATGGCGTAATACTGCTCCTCGGCTTCGGCTGGCGGGATGTTGCCGATGGGCTCCAGAAGCCGTCGATGATTGAAGCAGTCGACCCATTCCAGGGTGGCGAATTCAACCGCTTCGAAGCTCCGCCATGGTCCGCGCCGATGAATGACCTCGGCCTTGTATAGACCGTTGATCGTTTCGGCGAGAGCGTTGTCGTAAGAGTCACCGACGCTTCCGACGGAAGGCTCGATTCCCGCCTCGGCCAGTCGCTCCGAATACTTGATCGAGACGTACTGGACGCCGCGATCGCTGTGGTGGACGAGACCGCCGCCATGAACGGGACGCCGCTCAACAAGCGCCTGTTCCAAAGCATCGAGGACGAACCCGGCATGCGCCGTTCGACTCACCCGCCAGCCGACAATCCGGCGCGCAAAGGCGTCGATCACGAACGCCACGTAGACGAAGCCTTGCCAGGTGGCGACATAGGTGAAATCCGAAACCCAGAGCCTGTTCGGCGCGGGAGCCTTGAACTGGCGGTTCACCCGATCGAGCGGGCTGGGAGCCGTCTTGTCCGGGATCGTCGTGCGGATCGGCTTGCCCCGGATGATACCCTGAAGTCCCATCGATCGCATGAGCCGGGCGACGGTGCAGCGGGCCACGTCGAAGCCTTCCCGCTTCAGTTGCCGCCACACCTTGCGCACGCCATAGACGCGGAAGTTCGCCTCGAACACACGGCGTATCTCGATCTTCAATGCAATGTCGCTGCGGGCGCGGACCGACAACCGGTCCACGTCCAGGCGTTTGGCAACGTTCTCGTAGTAAGTTGATGGGGCAATCGGCAGCAGTCTGCAGATCGGCTCGACCCCGAATACCGATCGGTGTTCGTCGATGAAGGAGATCATCGCTTCAATGGGCGGTCGAGCTCCGCCATCGCGAAATAAGCGGACGCTTTGCGCAGTATCTCATTGGCCTGCCGAAGCTCGCGGTTCTCCCGCTCCAGAGCCTTCATCTTCTCGGCCACTTCGCTTGGGAGCCCGGGCCGGGAACCATCGTCCACTTCCGCCTTCTTCACCCATTCATTGAGCGTCTGCGCCGTGCAGCCGATCTTGGCGGCGATCGAGGAAACCGCTGCCCATCGCGAGGAATATTCGCCTTGGTGATCCGAAACCATCCGCACTGCTCGGGCGCGGACTTCCGGTGAAAATTTGTTTGTTGTCTTGCTCATATCGGCTCCACTTTCTCAGAAGTTGGAGCCTCCGGCAAACCCGGCGCGGTTCAGAATGAACGGGCAATGGCTCTTGGGCAGGAAATCGTGGTTATTCGCCGGATCGGACCGCGGTGGCCAGCGCGCCGCCGCCATGTACAGCTTGATTGTCTCGGCCAAGATGAACGGCGTCGACACGCAAGCCTGGCTCGCCGACGTACTTCACCGCATCGCCGGTTATCCCGCGCATCGCATCGATGAGTTCTTGCCTTGGAATTGGAAGAGCGCGTCGCCAGCGGCGCACATGCACGCGGCCTGAAGATGCCGGCCATCCGGCCGCAACGCGGACCGCAAATCACGCCGAAAAATCCAAAAGCCTTCAGCCTGCGGCCTTCGCCGGATGCTTACCCTCGTCTTGAAACCAGATTTCTATTCGCTTGCCTTTGGCGGCCCCGCTGGCGATCTCTGCCACTGCGGCGGGGAAGTTTTTTTAAACTCCTCAATGGCTTGAGGGTCCTGTGCATGATGTTTCGGTCTGGCGGCCAGCTTGCGGTAGCCCATGGCACGCACCTCACGGCTCAGCGTTTGTTCGCTCACCGAGACGCGAAACTCTTCCCAAAGCCATTGGACGAGATCACACAGACGCCAGCGCACGACACCATCGAGGTAAGGCGTCGGCCCGCGTTCGAGGGCCTGCGCCAAGGCAGCGCGCTGGCGATCATTCAATCGAGACTTTGGACCGGGAGCCTTGCCATTCATCAGACCGTCGGGACCATGCGCGTTGAAGCGCATGACCCAGTCCCGTACGATCTGAAGAGTGACATTGCCCAGACGCGCCGCATCCGAGCGCGAACCGCCGTCATAGATTGAGGCAAGGGCCAAGAGACGCCGTGCCTGCGCGGCATCCTTTGTCTGGCGCGCCAGACGCCGCAGATGCTCCCCATCAAAATCCAATCGCAGTGAAATCGCTGAACCCATCGCAAAACCTCCGCTTTGCACCAGAGATTCAGATTCATCGCAATTTGGGAAGCCCGTGAGTCGAAGTCAGTGAGGTGCCGCATAAGAACCCAATTTAATAGACAAATTACGGCAGCTCGAATTCTGCCGTAGAAAGTCGCAATCTCCTCATTGGCGAGGCGGACGCGTGGAGAACCATTGTTGGCACCCCCGCTGTCAAGGATAACTGCTCTTGCAGGCCGTGATGAACGTGTCTGCGACGGGATCGCCGAACGATTTTCGATATTCGTTGCCCCCAAGACATTCCGCTATCTGCCAAGCCGATGGCCGAAGGCTGGAGATAGTAGTGAGGGCGAAGCTGCCGAACCGCGCCAACGAGGGGGCCGCATCGGGGCTTGCCTCGACCGGCAAATGCTTTACCAAGACAGCGCGCCGGGCGGCATTTCCGCCCTCGTTGAACAGGGGCGCCGATTGCGGCGCGGGGACAAATTCGGAGACGACTATGTGCGGTATTGTTGGCATCGTTGGCAACCAGCCGGTATCGGAACGACTGGTCGATGCGCTGAAGCGCTTGGAATACCGCGGTTATGATTCCGCCGGTGTCGCCACCGTCATTGGCGGCAAGCTGGAGCGCCGGCGCGCCGAGGGCAAGCTCGTCAATCTGGAGATCAGGCTGCGCGAAGAGCCGCTTGCCGGCACGATCGGCATTGCCCACACGCGCTGGGCAACCCATGGCGCGCCGACCGAACGCAACGCCCACCCGCATTTCACCGACGGGGTCGCCGTCGTCCACAACGGCATCATTGAGAACTTCGCCGAGCTGAAGGACGAACTGATAGCCAGTGGCGCAAAGTTCGCGACGGACACCGACACCGAGGTCGTGGCCCATCTGCTCTCCAAGTTCCGCCGCGAAGGCCTCGGCCGGCGCGAAGCCATGCACGCGATGCTGAAGCGCGTCACCGGTGCCTATGCGCTGGCGGTGCTCTTCCAGGACGATCCTTCGACGATCATGGCGGCGCGTAACGGCCCGCCGCTTGCGATCGGCCACGGCCGCGGCGAAATGTTCCTCGGCTCCGACGCGATCGCGCTTGCGCCCTTCACCAACGAGATCACCTATCTGATCGATGGCGACTGGGCGGTGATCGGGGCGAACGGCGTGCATATCTTCGATCTCGACGGCAACGTCGTCGACCGGCCGAAGCAGCTGTCTACGGCCGTCGCCTACATGATCGACAAGGGCAACCACCGGCACTTCATGGAGAAGGAGATCTATGAGCAGCCGGAGGTGATCGCGCACGCGCTCAGCCACTACATCGATTTTGCCGGCAACCGCATCAAGGCGCTCTCAGGCACGATCGATTTCGCCAAGGTTCCGAGCCTTGCGATTTCCGCCTGCGGCACCGCCTATCTCGCTGGCCTCGTCGGCAAGTACTGGTTTGAGCGTTACGCGCGCCTGCCGGTGGAAATCGACGTCGCGTCCGAGTTCCGCTACCGCGAGATCCCGCTGCCTTCCGAGGCGGCCGCGTTGTTCATCTCTCAATCCGGCGAAACCGCTGATACGCTGGCGTCGCTGCGCTATTGCAAGGAACTCGGCCTGAAGATCGGCGCCGTCGTCAACACGCGTGAATCGACCATCGCGCGTGAATCCGATGCGGTCTTTCCGATCCTTGCCGGCCCGGAAATCGGTGTCGCCTCGACCAAGGCCTTCACCTGCCAACTCGCAGTGCTGGCGTCGCTCGCGATCGGCGCCGGTCGCGCCCGCGGCACGGTGAGTGCTGAGGAAGAGCAGCTTCTCGTGCGCCACCTCGCCGAAATGCCGCGCATCATGGGGCAGGTGCTGAACGCTGTTCAACTGAAGATCGAGCAATTGTCGCATCAACTGGCCAAATGCGATGACGTCCTCTACCTCGGCCGCGGCACCAGCTTCCCGCTGGCGATGGAGGGGGCGCTCAAGCTCAAGGAGATCTCCTATATCCATGCGGAAGGTTATGCCGCCGGCGAACTGAAGCATGGCCCGATCGCGCTGATTGACGAGAACATGCCGGTTATCGTCATCGCGCCGCACGACCGCTTCTACGAGAAGACCGTTTCCAACATGCAGGAAGTGGCGGCCCGCGGCGGCCGGATCATTCTCATCACCGACGAGAAGGGCGCCGCCGCCTCCAAGCTCGAGACTATGGCGACGATCGTGTTGCCTGACGTCGATGAGCTCATCGCGCCGATGATCTTCTCGCTGCCGATCCAGCTCCTTGCCTATCACACGGCGGTGTTCATGGGCACCGACGTCGACCAGCCCCGCAACCTCGCCAAATCGGTGACCGTCGAATGATCTGATTAATGCAGAGGTCTTACGAGCTGGGAGACCGTCCGCGGCCAAAGCCCTTAGGCCCGTCGCCTCGCCGACCAGGTCGGGGCCTGCGCCCGGCGCTGAAGCCATACCTGTGAGCGGCGATACGCTTCTGCGAATGGTGAGCTCACCGGTACACGTCTCCTATCCTACCCCTCGGATCGTTGGCATCGACGATTGGGCGTGGCGCAAGGGCCAGCGTTACGGCACGATTGTCTGCGATCTGGAACGCAACTGCGTTCTTGATCTGCTTCCCGAACGAAATGCTGATGCTGTAGCCGAATGGCTTGCCCGCCATCCTGGGGTAGAAATCATCGCCCGCGACCGTGCTGGCGTTTATGCAGAAGGGGCACGACGAGGCGCCCCTGATGCCGCTCAGATCGCGGATCGATGGCATCTTCTCGCGAATTTGGGTGAAGCCCTTCGTCTGGCGGTCGGTCGTCATCGCAAAGCTGTTCGTCTTGCCGGCGTCGCCGCGATGAATGAAATCGCTGCTGGAGGTCATGAGACACCCCCCGAACACCCCGCGCAGAAACAAACAACGCTGCAAGGCTTGCGGCACCAGCGAAAGCTGCAGCGTCGTGACCTGTATGAAGAGGTGATGCGCCTGCGTGACGCCGGAATCACCTCTGCGAGGCAGATTGCGCCGCGGGTCGGCATGAGTGTGCGTACAATTGAACGGTGGCTGGCAGCGGGCGGTGAGCCCGAACACCACCGCCTTTCAGTTCAATACCGTACCCTCTCGGCGTTCGAGGATTATCTTCTTCGACGTTGGAACGAAGGTTGCCACAATGGCCGAGAGCTTCTGTCCGAGATCAAAGCCCAGGGATTTAAAGGAAGCCGCGCCACTGTTTACCGATGGACCGCAGACCTGAAGAAACAGCAACGATCGTCCAAACAAGAAAAGAACCGTCCCTGGCGACCGCCATCCCGGCGAAGATGTGCATGGCTTCTGGGTCAGGACCCGCAATCCTGTGATGCGAAGGCCGCGTGTTTCCTGAAGCATGTTTACGAACATGCGCCGCAGCTTTCGGTTGCCGGGCATCTTTCTCGCCGATTAGCAGAATAGTGCGGGGTGATGATCCATCTCTCTTGGAGGGATGGATCGCTGAGGCCGGGGACAGCGAACTGTCCTCTTTGGCTGCCGGAATTAGCCGCGACATCGAGGCTGTCCGCGGCGCGATCAATCATCGATGGACAACCGGCCCCGTCGAGGGTCAGATCAACCGCCTGAAGACGCTGAAGCGGCAGATGTATGGTCGTGCCGGCTACGCACTGCTGCGCAGTCGCGTTCTACTGGCGGCATAGCTCAAACTCAGAATGCCGGGGACGGCAACCATTCAGCATTGCTTGGGGCGGAGCGTCGGCCTTAGATTTGTTCGAAGCTCTACAAGGATTGCGATATGACTGCGCATCAGACGTCCTTCACCGAAGCAATGAGCCTTGATGATCTCGAAGCTTATCTCATGTCCGACAGTTCTCCAGCGGAGAGTATGCTGCTGTCCGATCTGGATGGCTTTTTGACCGGCATCGCCGTCGGGCCGGAGGCAATCCCGCCCGACGAGTGGTTGCCGGTTATTTGGGGTGAGTCAGCGCCTCAGTTTGACGATGAGAGCCAAGCGCAGGCTGTCCTTGGGGCCATTATGGGCCGTTACGACGAGATCGTCCGGCAAATCGACAACGAGACCGTCGAGCCTATTTTTTGGCAGTCCGGCGATACCGTCATCGCCTGGGACTGGGCTGACGGCTTTGTTGAGTCCTTCGCCTTGCGCCAGCGTCACTGGACGAAGATGCTCAAGTCTGAAGCCGCGATGCTGCTCGTTCCCATCATGATGCTCTGTGATCCCGAAAATCTACCCGATGACCTTGCCATCGAGGAAAAAGAGCAGGTGATTGACGACGCAATTGAGGCCCTGCCGGACACCGTTTTGGCAATTGCGGCCTATTGGCGTATGTCCGAACTCGAAAAGAAAAGCATCTCTGCTGGCCTGCGCTCGTTTGCCAGTCCCGGCCGAAACGATCCCTGCCCATGTGGGTCAGGCAAAAAGTTCAAGAAGTGCTGCGGGACTAACTCCTGAACAACCCATGGCGGAACCGCGAGCAGGCCGAGGTGGATCGCCGAACCTGACCTGCACCAAAAATGCGGAAGAACCCCTGATCGTCGCGCTATAGCGTGGAAGCTTATGACGAGCGGCGAGTCCTATCGCCAAGGAGAAGGCAAGCGCAGACATCGTAAAAGTTCAGCCACCACGGTGAGCAAAGACAAAATGCTACCGTGTGAGCTGATGCGTGAACTTGCAAGCGAAGAGCAGATGATGCGATCGGACGATCCAAGACGCGTGAAACTCCGTTAGGTCCACTGACCGCTAAAGGTCGAGATTATGTTAGGAATACGCGTTGCGGAAATCATCTTGGCCAGTGGTCAATGTGCGACCACACCAAAAGGCCGCACATATGGAAGCAAGCGATCCGGTCAAGAATATCTGCAGAAAACACTTGCAAGTGGGAGCCGTCCACATATGGACCTACGTGCGCGATGACCGGTCCTACGGCGGCGCCGCAGCGCCGGCGGCCATATACTATGCGTCGAGCGACCGCCGCGGCGAGCATCCGCAGAAGCACCTAGCCGCGTATGGCGGCATTCTGCAGAGCGATTGTTACAATGGCTTCGAGCCGCTCATTGTCGCCGAAAAGAAAGCGGTACCGATCACCTTCGCCTTTTGCCATGCGCATGCGCGGCGCAAATTCTTTGAACTGGCCGATATCCAGAAACGTGCCCGCGACCGCAAACGCAAGGGCAAGCCGATCTCGCCGATCGCCCTGGAGGCCGTCCAACGGTACGATGCGCTGTTCGAGATCGAGCGTGACATCAACGGATTGAGCGCCGCAGAACGGCGGGCGGTGCGGCAGGAAAAGAGCAAGCCGCTGTTCGACGAAATGCACGCGTGGCTGAAACGGGAGCGCGCCACGCTCAGCAAATCGTCCGAGGTGATCGAGCCGATCGATTACATGCTGAAGCGTTGGGATGGCTTTGCCCGTTTCCTCGAAGATGGGAGAGTTTGTCTCACGAACAACGCGGCCGAGCGCGCGCTCAGAGGTATTGCGAGACGTGTTTCATTATGCACCCCTTCGTTAAGTGTCTGTAAACATTGGAAGCGTGTCCGCATCAACATCGCGCA
>NZ_JAKUMO010000044.1:0-20494 GCF_037026475.1 Ensifer sp. MJa1
AATCGTGCCCGTGCTCACCTCATCGACGGTGAACTGGATATAGGCGTTGGTGATGATCGCGCCCTTGGGAATGTCGACGCCGATAAAGCGGATGCCAACGGCCTGGCCAACGCCGTCATCGACGGTGAGCTCAAGATCGCTGCTGCTCAATGACATCGAGCCAGTCGACCGCTCCTCTGCGTCGTCGGCGCTTGCCGCCACCCTCGTCTCGAAGATCGAAGGAGCGGCCAGAGTGCTGGCGTTCTCACTGCTGAGTGTTGCGGCGTCGGCGCGGGCCGTGCTGGGAGCACGTTCTGATGTGGTTTCGTCGAACGAACGGAGCGTGCTCTTTGATGCGTCGCTGCCGGACGCTTGCCCGCCGGCGTCCCTGGCGGCCAAGGTATTGGTTGACGCGGCGCCGGCGTTCGATCCAGCGCCGCCCCGGTCGGGATCCAGAGATGAGTGATCGTTGCGATCGACGTTCGCGGCACTATTCCAGTTCTCGCTCATGTCCGTCATCGATCGCGGCTGCATCGCAACCGGCCGGGCGATCCCGAATCGATACTGGAAGCTGTCCTCGAAAACGTAACCGCCGGCGACGTCAAAACTCAGCGCGAACTCGATCGCAAGCAGGCTTGGGTCGTCCAGGCCAGAGGGAATGTGGGACAGTTTGGACATGCTCGACCTCCTTTCCGCAACATGCGGGTGGCAGGGGAGATTTGGAGGTGAGCGGCCTTCCTTCGCGGTGGAAAGTGAAGGCGGGCCGCTTCCTTGGTTTTCCCTGCCTTAACGGACAGCGATGCAAGTCGGCGATCAGGCAAGCAGCCAATGGTCGAGCCGGAACTCGTAGAGCTTGCCGTCGTTCTCGTTCGGATTGGAGTCGTTGTCGACACCCCGGTCGACGATGTAGAGGCTCATCTGGTTTCCATCGTCGCTGCTCGGGGCAAGCGCCAGCCCCGCCACCTTGCGGGCATTGGCGGCGGAGATGTCGAGTGTGCCCAGCTGCGTTCCGGTGGTTGACATCATCACCACCTGGGTGCGTGACTTGACGACATAGAGAAGGTCGTGAACGGGATCATACTCGACACAAGGGTCTCCGTTGGACAGCGAGCCGATCGAAAAACTCGTGACCACGTCGTCGCCGCCCGAGGACGCCACTCCGTCGAACCTGCCGTTCGCGCCCGGATTAATCGTGTAGATCCTGGCATTGCCGTCCGCGAGATAAAGGACGCCACGCTTTGTGTCGTAAGCTATGCCTTCCGGGTCGGAACTGCCGAAGTTCGATGTCCTGAACGAGGTCACGATGTCATCGGTGGTGTTGTACAGGCCGTCCGATCCCGGGTCGAGTTCGTAGATGCTCTTCGTGCCGGTGTCGTCGGAGAAATAGAGATGCTTGTTGGTCGGGTTGTAGGCAACCCCACTTGGCTCGTCTGAATAGGCTGTGGTCGTAAGCGATCTGACCAAACTGCCGTTGAGGCTCATTTCGAAGAGGTTCTTTCCCTGGAAGATCGACATCTCGTCGACTTCAGCATCGGAGATCATCAAGGTGCCGAGATGGGAAATGTAGGTGATCCCCGATGGATCGGGGCTAGCCGGCGACCATTGCGAGGTGAGAACGGTATGCATGAGCGTCACGGACGTTGGGGGACTGGGGATGCCGGTCGTCACGTTGACATTATAGTCTTGAGTGGCGGTGCTGCCGTCGGACGAGGTGGCCGTGACGGTCAGGGTGATCGTTGGTTGGGACTGCGCATTGAGCGTTCCTGTGCCCGAGCGGGTGATGATACCGCCCGCATCTATCGAGAAGCGGGTATCGTTGAGGCTGTAGCTGACGGTCGAACCGGCATCCGGGTCGGCTGCCGACGCGGTAATGCCGACCTTGGTGCCGGCGGCGGCGTTCTGGCCAATCTGGTTGGTGGCCGTGTCGGTATCGGCCGGGGTGTTGAAGGCGACCGGCTCCTGGCTGTTGAGAATGCCAAGCGTAAAGGTCTGGGTGGCTGTGCTGAGGTCGGACGATGTCGCTGTTACCGTCAGGGTGATCGACGTCTGGGTCTCGAAGTCGAGGACACCGACGCCCGAACGCGTAATGACGCCGGTCGACGCATCGATCGAAAAACGCGCATCGTCAATACTGTAGCTCACAGTGTCGCTGGCGTCGGGATCGCTGGCTGAAGCGGTGATGCCAACGACCGCCCCTACGGCGGCCAGTTCGGCGATCTGGTTGGCGGCGGAGTTGGTGTCCGCCGGGGAGTTGAAGGCAACCGGGGCGCTTGCCGTCGGAATATAGTATTCCAGGTGCAGCAGCGGCGCCGCCGCAGCGTTGCCGTCAAAGGACTTGGCGGTGCGTGTGCCGGTGGTACCGGTGATCACGAACGCGATGTCGTTCAATGCCTGCCAGCCGTCACGATCGATGATCTCCTGGATGATCGCTTTGAGGTCCGGCGTGCGTTGGCCGGCTCCAGCCTCGCCGCGTATCGTCCAGTCCGCCGGCGTCCAGCCGACCGATGCGTCGGTGGTTGGTCGCGACGAGACGTTAAACTTCACGGTGGTGAACGCGGCGGCGTCGTCCGAGTCCTGCCCGCGGATCAGTAGCGAAATGGCACCCGTGTTCACCTCATCGGCCGTGAACTGGATGTAGGCGTTGGTGATAATCGCTCCCTTCGGGATATCGATCCCGGTGAAACGAAGGCCGACCGTTTGACGCGTGCTGTCGTCGAAGCCAAGCTCCAGATCATTGACATTGCCGGTTATTGAACCGGAGGCCTTTTCCTCCGCGTCGTCGGCGGCGCCGGCGATGCGGGTTTCAATCGTCGTCGACGCGATTGCAGCAGCAAAACTCTGCATGCTCATTGTCGCTGCCGCTTCCCCGCCGTCGTCGGTCATCAGGGTTGCAGCTTCGCTGTCCGCACTCTTCCTCGCCAATCCCGCTTCTGTCTGCGCGGTGGCGTCGCCGACGCCGTCGTCTTGCGGCGGGCACCACGGATCAAGGTCGATGGGCCAGTGGTCCCAATCGCTGCTCCATTCGAAAGACACCGTTCGCAGGATACTTTGGATGAATTCCGCCAGCTCATCCGCAGTGGGGATGCCGGTCAAGTTCACAGAACCGTCATCGGCCAATCCATCGCCCGTCAGGCCATAGTCGACGTCGATGTCCGCCAAGAGCTGTTTGACGCTAGGAAACCGAGCCAAGCTAGTCATGTCGTATCTCCTTTAATCGAGGTGGCTCTCTGAGCCAGCCTTTGCTGGTACGCGTTCAATGTGGATGCACGGCCAGGGCCGCGCTCCGGGGTGAATGCCGAAGCCCGCGGCGGAAGGAGCGCCGCCGTTGCGCAGGACGGCGTCGCTCGATCAGCTCGCGGGGATAAAACTTGAACGCTGGTGTTTCGTCGGTCGGGCACGTCGCCGATGACCGGATTGCTGCCTCCTTATCCTGGTCCGCTGCGCTGCAGCCAAGCCGGCGCCAAGCCGGCGATCAGGCGAAGCATCGACTGGCCGTCACGCCCAAGGAACAACGTCGGCAGCAGCCAGCACGAGATCAGCCCCGTCACACCCGCTGCAATCGCGACATTGAGGAGAAGGATCAGCGGTGACACATCCAACAGGCGCATTTGATCCACCGTGATCCAGGCAGAGACGCCAACGACGCTTGCGAGTGCAAGCGCTGGCGCATGCGCGCCGATGAAATCGGACCACCTGATCCCGGTTACGCGCAAGCTGAGATGCGCCATCAGTAGGAAATTGGTCGCGACGGCAGCGACGACCCCTGCGGCGACGCCCGTGACACCCCAGAAGCGTCCGAGGAAGGCGCCAGTCGCGACAGCGACGACAAAGATTGCTTGCCGCCACGCCCTTGCGTAGACGACACCGGTCGCACGCGCGATGGAATCGCTAAGCTTGTAGCTTGTGCGAAACAGCATGCCGACGGCCAGAACCTGTAGGGGGGCGACGACCGCGTTCCATCGCGGGCCGAGCAGGACCAAAACGAGCTCCGGCGCCGTGATCGCGACGATGACGCTTGCTGGCAGCACCACAAGAGCACAGGCAGCTACCGCACTACGATAGGCGCGGGCGAGCCGGGCGGGCTCCTGTTGCACGAGCGCCATCGTTGGAAACAGTACTCGATCGAGAATTTGGCCGATGATGACTGCCGGTGTGGTCATGAGCTGAGACGCCAGCGAGTAGATGCCGAGCGATTCCGCCCCGAGCCAGCGCCCCACAATGAGCTTATCCACTTGGGTTGCGAGGTAGTTGCACAGTCGGGCTATGGTGAACCCGCCACCGAAATAGAGCAGCTCGCCTGCCGCACGCCGCTCCAACAGGAGCCGTTTGGGATGCGGCTGGCCGACAAGAAGCACAATCGCGCGCAGAATGTTCTGGGTCACAAGTGCACCGACAAGCGCCCAAATGCCGAAGCCTGCCAGGGCCATGAGCGGTGCTGCGACCACGAAGCCGATCGTAAAGGTGATCGCATCGACTGCTGCCAGCCACTCGAACCGAAGCGTTCGCTGGGCAACGGCTTGTGCCACCAGAGCGACACCTTGGCAAAGGAAGACAACACTTGTGGCGCGCACTACGGGTACCAGTTCCATAAGTCGCATCGCATGCGCAATCGCCGGTGCGGCCAGCCAGGCCAGCGCGGCGATCAGGAGGCTGAGTGTCAAGGACAGCGTGAAGCCGACCCGGAGGTGACGGTCGTCGAGTTCGGGCCGCTGCACGATTGCCGGCGCCACACCGAGATTTTCGAAGATGGTCGCCAGCTTGACGATGATGAGGGCGGCGGCATAAAGCCCAAACTCAGGGGGAGAAAGGAGCCGGGCGAGCACAAGGAGCGCGACAACCTCCGCCACGGCAAGGGCGCCCATGGATAATCCCGTCCAGAACATGCCGACGACACTTCGCTTTGCCAGCCCCTGTCGCATGCCGTTCACGCCCTGCTCTCACTGGGCGAGCGCGCCTCGCGCACCCCTTTAGCGGCCTTCTCGGATCGAAGTTGAGGCGGAACCTCGTAACCGTAGACGCGCATCTCGTCTTCGACCTCCGGCAGGATCGCGCGCAATTGATCGCGATCGAAACGAAGCCATTTTTCCTGGCGGGTGGGGTCGACCATCTCTCTGGCGGCATGGAGGATATCATCGCTGCAGGCAAGACCGCAGTGGTCATAGATGCGGCGCAAAGTCGTCTCGGTATCCCGCATCAGGTCCTCGTAGCGACAGGAAAGCACCCGTCCCGCTCCGAGCCGAGCCAGATCCTCTCTGGCCCGACGATTGCCGCGTGCCCACTGGCGGGCAATCACGGTCAGCTTGTCATGTTCTTTCAGATCCTGATCGATCCCTTCGTATTTCGGGCCATAGATCGGCGCATACTTTTGTCTCAGGATCTTCTTGACAAACATTTGTCGGATGAACGCACCCACATAGTGATGCAGTTGCGTTACGGGGGTGGTCGAAAGCGTTCTCCTGATGCCCTTCAGCGTTTTCGTCCGCTGCCACTTCAGTTCCATGGAACTGATGTAAGAGAACGGATTTCTGGTGATGAAGAGGAACGTCGCCTCCGGGAAAATTTCATGCACATAGGATACGCGAAGGACGTTTGACGGGGTGTTCTCCATGATCTGCCGGCCGCCGTTCTTCACTTGAAATTCAAGGAAGCGGCCGCGGATGTAGCGGATGACACTTTCCGTAGCGTCACGCTCGGTGAACACGTCACTATGCCGCCCCGGATCT
This sequence comes from Ensifer sp. MJa1, assembly GCF_037026475.1. NCBI lineage: Bacteria > Pseudomonadati > Pseudomonadota > Alphaproteobacteria > Hyphomicrobiales > Rhizobiaceae > Ensifer > Ensifer sp. MJa1. The sequence goes on from NZ_JAKUMO010000044.1 coordinate 5,703, forward strand.
GCATAGAGCCAGAGTGTTCTCGGCTCGTACCAGGTTACCACGTCGGGATGCAGGCCAATCAATTTCTGTGTGATCGTCGTACCTGACCGGTAGTTGCCAATCAGGAATATCGGGGGTCTGAGTTTGTTCGCGATCACGGCAACCCTCGTTCTCTTGAATTAACGGACTTGGGAAACGACAGTGATGGTTTGCGAGACGCTTACTGGTCCCGGAATGCCCGCATCATCTGGTCTGACAGCGGTTTCATCAGATATGAGATCATCGTCCGGTCCCCGATCGTGATGAACACTTCGGCCGGCATGCCGGGAACGAGGGGCAGGGGATTTGCCTCTGCCGGACTATCGAGCTCTGGCGTGATGCGTGCGACGTAATAGCTCTCGTTGGTACGCTGGTCGTGCGTCACGTCTGCCGCAACCATCGACACAACACCTTGGAACTCCGGTGTGATACGCTGATTGAAGGCGCTAAAGCGCAGAAGCGCGTTTTGCCCGACCAGAACCTGGTCGATGTCCTGAGGGGCAATCTTTGCCTCAATCGCCAAGACGTCGTGATCGGGAATAATCATCATGATCGGCTCGGCAGCGCCGATCACGCCGCCGATGGTGTGCACCGCCGATTGGTGGACGGTTCCGCTTGCCGGCGCGCGGATATCGATGCGCAGCAGTTGATCCCTGGCTGTCACCTCGCGTTCCTCGAACTCGGCGATCTTGGCGTCGACGTCACGCAGTTCGCTCCCGGTCTCGCTTGAGAACTCTTTATCGAGTTGCAGGATCTGGAGGAGCACCTCGGCGATCGCGCCTCGAGCCTGTGCTGTGCTGGCAATCAACTGTGCCCGCTCGCCTTCAATCCGGGTGGCGTCTCGTTCGTAGGCCGTCAACTTCGACAGCGGCGTGAGTTTCCTTTCGACAAGATCGCGAATGCCCTCGAGCTCTTGCCTGATCAGTTCGATCTCCTTGCTCTTGGCCTTTCCTTGCGCCAGGTAGCCCTCGATCTGCTTCTGGAGTTGTTCGATGCGCTCGCGAAGCCGCGCCTTGTTGCCGGATCGCTCGAGGCGACGTATCTCGAACAGCCGCCGCTCGTTGGCGACAAGTGTTGCGACTTGCGGATCGCTCGACCGTGCAAGCAATGTCGGAGCGATCTTCAACCGCTCGTCGCCGTCACGTTCGGCCTCGAGGCGTGACTTTCGGGCATAGAGCTCGTCCAGGCTCTTCGTGACGAAGGCGAGATTGGCGCGAGGCACGACGTCGCTGAGTTGCACGAGAAGATCGTCGGCTTCGACATGCGCACCGTCGCGCACTAAGATCTTGCTGATAATGCCGCCAGTCGGATGCTGGACCTTCTTGCCGTTGGATGCAACGACCACCACACCATGGGCAATGATTGCTCCCGAGATCTCCATCGTGGCAGCAAAACCGCCGACGACGCCGAAGAGCAGGGCGATGACAGTCACGCCGCCCAGCAGGTTGCGGCGAATTGAGCGTCGGTTGGCGTGGGGTGCGTGCATTCTAAGCTCGGCAATAGTCTTGGCCGCTTTCAATTCGGAAGTTTGGGCAGTGTGGCGACACGCTTGAGGCCATCATTGTTGGCTGGCTGCAACGGGACGAGTTTTGCAAGCACACGTTCGCGTGGCCCCAACATCTGCATCTGTCCTTCTTTCATCTCCAAGACCAGGTCGACGGAAGCGAGGATGTTTGGCCGATGCGTCACGATCACGACGATCCCGCGGCGAGCCTTGATCCTCTTTATGGCATCGCCAAGGGCAATCTCGCCCTCCGTGTCGAGGTTTGAATTTGGCTCGTCGAGCACGATGAGGAACGGATCGCGATAAAGGGCGCGGGCAAGGGCTATGCGCTGTCGCTGCCCGGCCGACAGTGCTGCGCCGCCTTCACCAATCTGAGTTTCGTATCCATTGGGCAGACTGACGATCAGGTCATGAACGCCTGCGGATCGGGCGGCTGCAACGACGGCATCGGCATCAGCGGCCGGCTCGAAGCGAGCGATGTTGGCCGCTACCGTTCCTGCGAAAAGCTCGACATCCTGCGGCAGGTAACCGATGTAGCGCCCGAGATACCCTTGCGGCCATTGTTCGAGTGCGGCCCCGTCCAACTTTATGCGGCCGATCGTCGGTCGCCAAGCACCGACGAGGGCACGCACGAGACTTGACTTTCCCGAGCCGCTCGCGCCGATCACGCCAAGCCCGACGCCTGCATCGAGTTGGAATTCTATGCCCTGCACGATCAGCCGTTGCGTGCCGGGTGCGCTGACGGCGACGCGATCCACCGTGAGGCTGGAGCGTGGAGCTGGAAGAGCCATCGGCGCGTCTTCTTCAGGTAGCCGTGAAAGCAACTGGCGGAGCCTTCGCCAGCTTTGGCGCGCCGAGATGAAATTGCGCCAATGTGCTATTGCGAGATCGACAGGCGCAAGAGCTCGGCCTGCGAGGATCGACCCTGCGATGATGATGCCGGCAGTCGCTTCACCATGGATCACCAGCCATGCCCCTATTCCCAGCATGGCCGACTGCAACATCAGACGCAACGCTCTGGACAGGCTGCCGAGGCCCCCAACAACATCACTGACGCGCTGCTGGTGGGCGATGTGTTCGCGGCTCGCTTCATGCCATTGTTCATGCAAGTGTCGTCGCATCCCCATGGCCGCCAGCACCTCGGCATTGCGGCGGCTGGCTTCAGCAAGAGTGTTGCGCCGAATCCCAGAGGATGTTGCAGCGCCCGCCGGCTTGCGCGTCAGCATCTCGGTCGTGATCGTCAGGACCACCAATACGATCGCGCCACCGATTGCGACTAATCCGAGGGTCGGGTGAAATCCCCAGATGATTGCAATGTAGACGGGCAGCCACGGCAGTTCGAAAAGTGCATTGGGGCCAGGACTGGCCAAGAAAGTGCGAATGCTGTCGAGGTCTCGTTGCGGCTGCAGACCGTCGCCATGTTGACCAGTGAGGAGTGGCAGACGCGCAATGGCGGAAAAGACACGCCCTGACACGGCTCCGTCCAGTTCAGCGCCGATCCGCGTCATGATGCGTCCCCGCAAGAGATCGATGACCGCCTGCCCAAGGAAGAGCGCTGCAGCTAGAATCGACAGGCCGACCAGAGTTGGCACGCTTCGGCTCGGTAGCACGCGGTCGTAGACTTGCAGCATATAAATTGCGCCGTTGAGCATAAGGATGTTGCTGACGCCACTGAAGATCGCAACGCCTGCAAGTGCGCTGCGGCAGGAACGCAGTCCGCTGGCAAGTTCCGTGCCTGCCGCGGGCCGTTGTGCAGCCGAAAGGACTGTGGGCGACGCATTGGCGACGGCGACCCGGCCCCTTCGCAGCCGCGGTACGATCATCAGCAACAAACCCAGTGCTGTGACCGCCAGCCATAGCAGCAGGCCGTGCAAAGCGACGCCCGTCAACTCGGTAAATTGATCCCGGATGACAGCGGCGCTGCGATCGATGCTCGCCAGCCAGGCGCGCCATGGAATGACGGAGAACTCGGTCCTTGCCGCCTTCCACGCGCCGCTGGCAGGCACGAACTCGTAAACGATCCGGCCGAGCGCAAGTGTAAACAGGACTGCACCGGCCACTTGCAAGGCCGTGACCGGGGTCCGGCGACCGCGCGACCGGTGTGATCGTCGCCGCGCCCCAAGCAGAAGTTGTGACGGTCTGGCCTGTGTCGTTCGACGACGAGGTGCCGCGCGCAAGTAATTTGCCAGGAAAACGACGGCCGCCCCGGAAAGGAAAGTCAGAGTTCCTGCGATATTTGCGCCGCTGAAAACCATATCTAACGCATCTCGGCCGCCCAGAAGCTCCGAAAACGACCACTGCAAGCCGAAACTTGTGCTACTGTCGCACTGCCGTCATTAATTTTGCCGATGCTCGCTGCGATATTTGCCCCTGACGCTATCTGCGGCTTCTGACGAAGGAGTGAGCATGAGGGGAGATCGATGTTAGAACTCGCGATCCTTTTGACGATCGGTTTTCTTGGAGGATGCTTCAGGCGAGTTGCCTGGATCTTCCTTGCGTCCATTCTCGTATTGTTCGTCTCACCGATTTACTTGGTTCACTACCGAGAAATCGACGGCGTGCTGGCAGTGATTTTGCTGACGTTGCTTGCCGTCATGACGGTGCAATTGGGTTCCCTGACCGGATTGCTCGTGCTTGGGCCGCGGCGCAAAGCGCGCGCATTGCCCCTTGAAACGGCCGATGGCACATCGCCTCCATCTCAGAAGGCTTTCTTATCTACATTGGCTACCGGATTCGGACGGGATGCCGCCGCCGACGAGTAGAAGTCCTTGCTCGCCACAACGGAGACTTCGATGACGTCGCCTGCATTGACAGCGGTGTTCTCGTCGGCTGCCACTTCCTGGCCGATTTTTTGCCCGCGGCGGAAGATCACGATCCTGACCGAACCCTGCAGGTCTTCAAGTGTCCGGTGCTCGCCATACTCGAAGACGAAGAGCAGCTTGTCGGACAGGTATCTCAGCTGACTTCCTAACTTGGCTAGTTGAACCTGTGTCTCTTGCGTATCTGAAATCGACTGGAACTCGTGTTCCTGATGTTTCTTGCGAAGCTCGCCCTCCATGGTGAGCAGGTCCTGCTGAAGCCTAGTCTGCTGCATCTCGAACTGAGCGAGGTCGAGGCGGTAGTTGTTGTGCGCACGTTCCAACGCCATCACGTTCGAGTTGGTAATCAGACCTTTCTGTCGCAGTGTCCGGACGGCCTCCAATTCATCGAGTTGGCTCTTGACCGTCTGTTGCCGTTCTCCCTTGGCGCCTGCCAGCAGCTCGGCTTCCTTCTTCAAACGTGCAAGTGAAGCTTGAAGGTACGATATGTCGTCGCGGAATGCAGTCAGGCGGGCCGTCAGCTGTGCCTGCTCGGTCGATATGATATCGTCAATCAAACCCTGGCCAAGTTCAGCCGGAGGATCAATCGGGACAACTATTCTGTCGACCAGCTTGCTCTCTGCGTGGAGCCGGGCAAGGCGAACCTTCAAGCGATACTCTTCGATCATCAGGTTGGCGCGTTCGCTGCGCAGATCGGCGATCTGCAGCGCCGGTACGGTTGCCCCGGCTGTTGTTGGACGGAAGCCGCCAGCGAGCGCCAGTGCGTGCCGAACGGTTATCCCCGGCTGGAAGGGGTAGGAGCCAGGGTGGGCGACTGCGCCGGATATGAAGAACGGCCGATATTGCCCAATTTCGACTTTGACATATGGGGCAAGGATCAATTTTCGTTGCTGGTACGCACGGCGTATATCCTCGGAAAGGGCGGAGGGCGTCAGGCCACGCGCCCGAACGTCTCCGAGCAGCGGCAGCGCGATGGTGCCGCGGTCATCGACCACCACCTCTAACGGATAGGCTGCCTCCCCAAAGACCAAGATGCGCACCACATCCCCGCTGTCGAGGACATAATCTTCGGCGCGGGCGAAATTCGCTGCGAGCAAGGCAACCACAACCGCAAGAATTTGCAGCAACAGATAACCGCGAACGGATTGCCGAGAGCCACGATCCTTGCCTGCGAGCGGGGCTGAGGCATAGGTCTTGTCGACAAGCGGTTTCATCGCCTCCTCCTTCGCTTAGAGCGTGACAGGTCGCGAAACACTTCAAAATGCATTGCTATGAACAAGGACCCGGATCGTCCTGAAGAGGATCTTTACATCCAACCATGGTGACCAGCTGTGGATGTATTCGATGTCGGCGGCAACGCGACTTTCGATGTCGCATCGCTTTTCAGTCGGCCCCCGATAGCCGCGGATCTGAGCGAGGCCGGTCAGGCCGGGCTTCATCGAGTGCCGATGCCAGTAATCGGGAACCACTTCCCAGTAAAGCGCGCCCTCCGCGGATGCCCCGAGGGCGTGGGGCCGGGGACCGACAAGGCTCATTTGTCCCATAAGGACGTTCCAAAGTTGAGGCAGTTCATCAAGGCTGGTTTGGCGCAGAAAATGCCCTAGCCGCGTTATCCGAGGGTCGTTTCGCTCAGTAAGATGGTTGCCGACGGCGTCTGCCAGGTCGACCCGCATGGTTCTGAACTTGATGCAGTTGAAGTATCTGTTGTTGGTTCCTATGCGTTTTTGCACGAAGAATGCTGGACCCGGCGAGTCCATGCGCACAAGTATGGTGAGAATGGCCATGAGGGGTGCGACTACGGGGGCTGCCAACAGCACGAACAACAGGTCGAAGGCGCGCTTGAAGATGCGTTTGTGCAATGTCAGCGGCCCCGTGGAAACAACCAGGGTTGGCGTAGAGTCAAAGTAACGGAGCGCCAATGGTTTGAGCCCGGCGAGACTGGGTTCGAGCAACTCCGTTTCAAATCCGAGTTCGCCGAGTAGCTTCGCCCATCTCAACTGCTCCTTCAAAGCCTTGAACGAAAGGACAATACGGTCTGCGTCCGCGACGGCCAGCGCCAGATCATTGAGAAAGTTTGGATCGGACTCGACCGGCTGCCAATCGCGCGCTCGAACGTTGATGGTCACCGCGACATCGGGCAGACGATTTGAGCGAACGCTGTGGTCGCCGAGCAGAACGACCGTCGTCTCAGTTTGATCCTCTCGGCGCCGCAACCCCGCCGCTATGCTCCAATGAACAACAATAAGGCCGACGGCTGCAAGGCCAAGGAAGAGAACCGTCTCTTGGGTCAGAAAGTTGCCTGTAGCATTGAAGGCATGTGCAGCTAGCAGCGAGAAGCCGGTCGCTGCTACGAGCGAGACTAGGCTCTTTTGGATGGAGGTCGCGACTGTACGCAGGACCGGCAAATGATAAGTGCCAAGCCCCCAGGCTGCGACCAGGTAGGTGGGCAAAACGACGAAAGCGAGCTTAGGATCCCGGTCGAGACCAAACGGTTCCAGGCTGGCAGCGTCGGCCGCGATTGCTGCCGCAACGATCATGCATAGGTCACTGAGCATTGCGAGCGAGCACAACACGCAGCGACGCACGTATCGATTCTTGATTTGCTCCGTCTGGAGCGAAATTGGCCTGTGCCATGTACGAGTGGGTTCGAGGGGTATTTGAGTCACGATGTATCTCCCAGTGGAAACGGGACGAGCCTATCGCCTTTGAAAGAAGAAAGTGGATGCTGCCCTTGGCAGCGCTGACTGCGCAAAGCGCAAAGTCGGTCTATGCTAGTGCCATTGCGATTGATGAACCTGCGCCTTGGAAGGCGCGGTCGACGGTAGCGTCGCAAGAACGGATTGGTAGACCGTCTCGACGCTATCACACATCGCATCGATCCCCCAGGATGTGAGGTCGGTGTGTCTTGCTCCCTCGGCAAAATGGGCGCGAAGCGGCTCGTACTCAAGGACATCACCAACAGCTGCAGCGGCAGCGTTCACGTCTCCCGCTGGCGTCACGATGCCGTTGATACCATGCTTGACGACTTCCCCAAGCCCCGGCAGATCCGACACGACGCAGGGTCGGCCTCCGGCAAGATATTGCATGACCACGCGTGGCAGCCCTTCGCGCATCGACGTCAGGACGCAAACGTCGGCCAGGCTGATCAGCTTTTCTGGCTCAGAATGATATCCGATCAGGTGGATATGTCGGCCCACCGGCGAACGTGCGATGGCGGCTTCGATCTCTGCCCGCGCCGGGCCCTCTCCAGCAAGTATCAACTGCACCTCTGGAACGCGTTCGACAACCTGGGGGAATGCTTCAATGAACTCGATATGACGCTTCCTGGGCTCGAGCGCCGCCAACATCAACACCACCGGCGGCTTGCTTTCGCCGGGCGCCATGCCGAGAAGTTGGGGGGTTTCCTTTGGCCACTTGGCTTGAGAGAAGCGTGTCAGGTCGAAACCCGAATGAACGACGTAGTGCTGTGTAGGGCTGCCGATATGGTGGTGGAGGCAGATATCGCGCATCGATTGGCTGACATCGATAAAGGCGCGCGTGTACTTGGCTGTCAAGCGCTCGGCTGCCAGGAATGTCCGTTTTTGAACTTTGCTGACCTGCACGAAAGGTAGGATGTGAACGCCGTGGATAATGCCTGGAACACGTGCCTGCCTAGCGGCCAGACGACCTATGATGCCAGCCTTGCTCTGATGAGTGTGAACGATGTCTGGTTGCCAGTCGCGCAAGAGCCTCCAGAGCTGGGTCAGGGCCATCACATCTTTGGAAGGGGATATCGGATGGACAAGCGCGTCAAGGGCGACAACGCGCATGGTTTTGGCGGCGGTGGCCTGCAAGCTCGGATCGAACTCGTTGCCATGTACCAGCAAGACTTCATGGCCGTGTTTGACCTGAGCATGGCAGCAGGCCAAGGTATTCTCCTCCGAGCCTGCGCGATACAGGCGGGTCAACACGTGAACGATCCTCATTTGCGTTGATCTCCGTGACTTCGATGACAGCCGCGCAGCCCTTTCGCAGCTTAGCCAATAGCTGGGAGGGGCAGCATTTCCCATGGGCGCTTGCGCCCCTGAGCCGGCACGCTGCAAGGGATACGGGCGTAGTCTGCCTGTGGCGGCTGATGTGTCGTGCGCTTTGGAACTGCTGCGGCTTTTGCGCTGAAGCGTCGCGCCCTACAGCAACAACCAGATCTGCTTGAAGAGATTTCGGTTGATGGTTTCGGTATCGGCGCTTGCGTCCACGACCCTGATGTGTTCGTCGCGTGCTCGAAGCTCTGCCATCAGCGACATTCGCGCCTCAAACCCCTCCTTGCTGATCTCGCCTGGTTTCCGGCTCTGCGAGACAGCGAAATCGGATACGAGGTGAAGGGTCAGGTCCGGCTTGCATTCGGCCATCTTGCGATAGAGCCATTCTTCGAACCTGGCGAGCGCCGCCAATCCGGGAATGGCAGGCAAGTTCGATGGGATCATCGGTCCGTCCAGGTACCCCTTGCGAAGCGTCTGCGGCCACCGGTCGCAAACAACGATCAGGCCACGTGCCGCCCATCGGTGCGCACGTTTGACGACGAAATATCTTTCGATTGCTATGAGGATACCCCATAGGGCCAAACCAGATGCCATCACTTTGCTCTTCGCGCCGCCGCTTTGTGCTTTGCGCTCGTGTCGGATCAACGCCTTGAACTGGCCTTTGCGGGGTGCAAGCAGTTTCTGTAGACCCTTGCGAAGCCACCAGCCATTGCCTTCTCCGGTGCCGACATAAACCTGTTCGCAGCCAAATTTCCAGGCAAAGACCTTTTTCAGCAAAGCTGTCTGGGTCGTCTTGCCAAGTCCATCCGGGGCAACGAGAGCCACGACCAGCCCTCCTGCCGAGGCACGTCTCTTTGATGGCACGCCGCCCGGTAGAAGCTGCTCCAACACTCTCAGCAACAAATAGGACACTTTGCGGATCAGATGGACCGTTGCATCCGTCAATGCACTGCCGCTAGAAAATCCGCACCGGTGTCGGATTGAGCGACGCAGCCGTGCGAGGTCACCACGGTGAACCTCGATGCCATCCACGCCCGGCCGAATTCTGCAGCTTATCCTGCTGTTGCGGCCGCCATCGAACTGGATGACGCTTTCACCCTGCATTGAGGAGGGAAGGCGCGCGATATCATCCTGCCAGTTGCCGGGTATAGCAACCCATCGTGTCCATGGCCATGCCCACAGACGAAACGCGAAACGGCCAAGCGCCAATCGAATTTCGTCCATGGATGAGACGACAGGAATGGATATTCCGTCGAAGGACAAGCGCTCCCACTGCGAGATGCTCCCGTAGTCGAATGCCAGATAGCGTTTGCGAAACTCCCAGCCGACGCGGATACCGACATGAAGGTCGATATGCAGATAGGCGCTGCTAGAAAAATCAGGAATGAACCAGTCTTCCCGTCCGTCGCAAACATTGTCGTAGCAGGAGAGGCTCACGCTACGCAGACCGTGCAGCCGCGCCATGATCGCGCAAAAGGCTCGATAATCTTGCCTGTCGAGAAGCATGTCGATGTCGTCACGCCCAGCGAGGGCTTGTGGCAGGGTTCCCAGATCTTGAACAATGCCATAGCGGATGTTCGCCGCATCCAAAGCGGTAAACAGCTCTGCCGCTGTCGCCAACTGGGGTTGGGGCAGCGGCAACAGGTAATCGGTCTGGTCGTGCTTCAGCGATACCGACTGACGCCGACCGCTTGCCGCTGAAGGTGCTGCGTCCTTTGCGACGGCGTTTCCTGGCCAAGAGGACATGGGTTGCGACTTCATGGGCGCCGCCTGAGCAGTTCACGGTTTCTAGTCGGATGGATATAGGGGTCGATGTGAATCTAAGATGAAAGTCGGCCCTGGTGGCGCAGGACGACGACAGCGTATTCCAGATCAACTCTCGGGAGTGCCGGCCAAGATACACCAGCGTGCAGTCGTCATTCGTTTGAGCCTGCTCTGTGCTTACGCAATTCTGCGCAAGCTGCCGCACCGAGGGTGACTCGGCCTGTCTCTTTGCTACGAAAATCTATGCGGTAAATATGAATAGAAGGGGAACTTTAAATATAAAGTTCCTTCGTGTCAGTCTAATACCAAGCATTTGTCTCTGTCTATATAAATCGGCACGGCACGGTTCATAATGTACATTAGGACACGGACAGCTCCAGAGCGACAGACATATTCAAGCGTGCCTAGTTGATCCATGAATGGACCGATTGAAACCTTTATCGTCTTTCCGGCTTGAAATATATTGTTTGGGTGTAGGAACCCCTCTTCGTCGGTGGCCAAGATCAGAGACTCAACGACGCCATAGGGGACGGGTATCGGTTTGCGATCGCTCATCACGAGCTTGCGTACTCCGACAGTCGAATTGATCGGCGACCATCTCTGCCGGTGAATATCCAGCGAGACGAAAAGATAGCCATCGAAATAGGCGGCGCATTGGGTTGTTATCCTGCGCGCATGACGAACGGTTCGGCGCCTTTTTGGCAGATAGGTTCGGAAATTTTGTAGGGACAGGTGCCTTTCGGCCAGGTTCTCGCAGTGTTGGTGTGTCTGCACGACGTACCAGCGTTCTAGTTGACCATCGTGCGGTTGCCCTGAAAAGGAACCATTGTGTGCGTCTTCCGTCAGCATCTCTCCACCTCAACTTGTAAATATTATTGAATAGAGCGAAATGACTTTGATAAATTTGTCGTTGTCTCCGTATCTGTAGTTTTGATGCGCGTCTTCTTGGAAAATCGAATTTATATTTTATAGAGAAGCCGTTGTTTTACCTTTCAGTTCAAATAGCGGCCGTCATATCCACCGCCGTCGAGAGACGCATAGCGGCCGTATTTGGGTAGTTTCGGGCCTTCGACCATCGTCAGAGCAATTCCGGCGATCTTGGATTGGTCGCCCAGGTATCGAATGCCCTCTGTGACGGCTTCGCGAGACGTGTCTCGCCACTTGACGACGAACACCACTTTGTCAGCATGCCCGGCAAGGATGGAGGCATCTGCCACCGGGCCGACCGGCGGAGCATCTATGATCACCGTGTCATAGGTCCGCCGGAACTCGTCGAGGACCGACCGCATCCGTATGGAGGCGAGAAGGGCAGGTGGGTTCATCGTTTTCGCGCCGGCAGGTAGAACGTGAATACCGGAGCGTTCATCCAGGTGGATCGCCTTGGCCGGATCGATGGGCAACGTCAAGAGATCGACTAGGCCGATACTCTCCGTCATACCGAAGAAGGCAGTGGTGGCTGAAACCCTGAGGTCGGCATCGATCACCAGCGCGCGTTCGCCGTCTGCGGCAGCTGAGTAAGCAAGGCTTAGTGCCAGGGTCGTCTTGCCTTCGCCAGGCATCGCTGAGGTTACGAGCGTGATAGATCGTGCATGGTCGACCTCGGGCATGCCGCCAAGACCCAGGCGCAATCGTCGAATGGCCTCGCTGTAGCGCGACAGGGGACGATGCTCCAGATACGCCACCGGCTGCACCCTGGACTTCGTCTTCGACCATTCCGTCATGCGCGGCAGGGAGGCAAGAACCGGTACCGACAAGGCTTCCTCCACTTGGCGCCTTGCCATAAAGCCGGACGAAAACAGCTCGCGCACAAGTGCCCCGGCGCCCCCAAGGACGGTGCCCAAGACCAAACCAACGGCCGCAAACAGCGCCTTGTTCGGAAAACTCGGCGCGAGCGGGACGCCGGCGTGCGTAATGACCCTCACACCGCTGCTGAGCAGTGTTGATTTTTCCTCAGCGATCTTGGCGCGCGACAGGAACGTCTGGAAGAGTTCCTTGTTTGCTGCCGCGATCCGCTCCAGGTCGCGCAGCTGTACGCCGACCTGGTCTTCAACCGCCGACTGTCCTGAAACAGACGTCAGCGCTCGAGACAGAGCCGCTTCCCGCGCTTCGGCCGCTTCCACCTCGTTTCTGAGGTTACCAATGAGCCGTTGTATCTCGGCAGAAATCTGCTGGTCGATGTCGCGGCGCTCGGCCTGGATGGCCATCACGTCGGGATGCTGTTCGCCGTAGCGTAACCGCAAGTCTGCTTCCTTGCGTGTCACCACGCCCGCCTGCGCGCGCAACGCGCTGACGACGTCTGACTGCAGCACGTCGGGTAAGGTCTGGACATCGCCGCCCGAGCGAAGCACCTTTTGTGCCTGCTCGAACTTCGAGCGCTTCGTTGCCAGTTCTGCGCGTGCGTTGATGAGGGCGATGTTCAATTCGGACAATTGCTGTCCTGTTAGGCTGCCCGACTGTGTTGCGAGGAGATTGTGCTCCGCACGGAACCTTTGGACAGCATTCTCCGAACGGCTGAGCTCTTCGCGCAGAATTCCTGCTCTTTCACTCAACCATGTGGAAGCCTTCTTGGCGCCAGCATAGCGTGACTCGATACGGTCCTGCACATAGACCTCAGCAAGTGCATTGGCGAGACGAGCAGCCTGTTCGGGATCATGGGAGGTTACGGAAAGCTCGATAACATCTGCAAGCCCGACCCGAGACACTTCAAGAGCACTCGCAAGCCATGCCAACGCCTCGGCATCGAGGTTTTCGTCCGCCAGATCTTCGCTTTCGACCACCTTTTGAAGCAGCGAAACAGACGTCAAGACGGCGATTTCGCTTTCAATGAATGTGGAGTTGTCGCGTAGTTCAGGCCCGGCGTCCTGAGACAGGATATAGTCCTTGGGAGCATCGAGCAGTATTCTGGAAAACGCTGTATAGGATGGCGTGATGGCGAGCGAAGCTGCGATGAAGATCCCCAGAGTGACGGCGGCTGTGCACGATATGAACTTCCAGCGCCGGCGAAGAAAGTCGATAATCTCCCTCACGTCGAGCAGCGCCGGTTCCGGTGCCACAGTCACACGGTCGCTCGAGCCCTGCATTTTCAAATCCCTTCAAATATCCGCAACGATACGTTCCGCCCGTGCTGCACCGGCGGAAGGGTCTGCAGTAAACTTGCATTGGGGGGTCAACGGTCAGCCGCACCTGCACGCAACTCGTTGCGTGTCCAAGTCATCCCGCTCCGCCGTCGACCGATTAAACTCCCCGGCCACCTGAAAAAACATATCAGGTTCGCTGATATCCGTGCCATCAGCACTAGTGCGTAGCGAAATGATGCAATGGATGAGGCGGCCAGAAGACTTTCGGCCGATCGCAACGCCAAAAGGCTAATGGCGCATACCGCTATTGTGGTAAGGCAGGATGTGGCCGCTGGGTGCCAGCCTAGGAAAATCCGCCGACGATGCAAAGGTGCCGCGGCCTGCCGAGGCAAGCTTGCGTATCGGAGTAATAGACATCTTTTGTGAAGCTTTGATGATAGCCTTAGTAGACACCGATGGGCTCCGGTTGAGTTGCTGGTTGATCAGGCGCTAAACTTGAGCGGTTTCAGCGAGCTGTGGTTAGCCATGGACACCCTCATCGAATTCGTTTCGCAGTCTATTTTGGTCGATTCCGGTGCCGCTATGGTCTTGCTGGCGACCCTGCCGGCAGTGCTTTTCCTTAAGGGTGACCGCACTCTGCGTTGCAGCGCAGTTGCAATGTTTGCAGGCGCTGTCGCGTTGATTCTGCTCGGTGTCGAAGGTGTTATCGGAGCAGTTGTCATAGTAACAGCCGAGGTTCTCGTGGTTTCGGCACTGATGCTCGCAATGCGCAAGAGGCAGGCGCAGCTGGAAGCGAGCCTCGATGCGGCAAGGGCGGCCATCCGGGCCTTGGAAATCACCGAAGAACGGCGCCAGGTCTTTAGTGCTAGAGCAGCGACCGAGTACACGTCTTCCAATCTCAACCAGCAGGAGCCTGTAAGTCAGCCATTCAATACGGACTGAGCGAGGTGGATGCTTCGTCGCGAATGTTCGTCGTGGGTGAGGGAGGCAGTGTCACCGCCCACTACGCGCTCGCCTCCGGTGCGGTCAGCCAGCCGGAAGCGCCGGGCCGTTTTCCGCGCAACATACCAGACCAGTTCCGCTTGCAGTGCTTGGTCGCCTCGCCATTTATGGGGCTTATCAGGGGCGAGGCATGGCCAGAGCGTAAGTGCGCGACGCAGGCTCGCGGCTGCTTAACGCCGCGGAAATTCTGGGCATCCGCGGCGTGCTGGTGCTTGCAATATCCAATGGCGCGCGGATCCCCTATGAGGCGGTCGGCTTCCTATCTTCGCCATTGGACCCCATGATGCTGATGGTAGGGTTGCATGATCTCGAAAGCGCTCTGAACTTCTAACCGTAGCTTGGGAACAAATTTGGTTCTGTGTTGTCACCGCGTGACCGATTCCGTTGGTGGCAAGACGCTTGCAAACATTCTGAGCCAGACGGCCTACCGGGGTGTCGTAACCAATTGTGGTTTCGTGGGTGGAAGAGATCTTCCCGCCTCCGTGCTTGCCTTCATCCTCCGCAATGTAACCCTAGGGTCAGGACTTCGGTAACGGGGCCGTCTGAGTCAAGTAAAGCAAGTCGACCGCAGTAGCGCAGTCATGCTGCC
>NZ_JAKUMO010000045.1:0-20034 GCF_037026475.1 Ensifer sp. MJa1
GGCCGGGTTTCTTCAACATGGCCCACTGAATCACAAACCCCCAGCTCTCGCCAGGGGTTTGTCAGCAGTCTGACGGCGCCTGAAGGCGCCGTCTTGGAAGTCTGGTTGTTCGTTCCGATTAACGGAAGGAACGGGCCGCAATGTTGCGGATGTCGTAGCGGGTGATGCCGATGTCAGTCAGAGCGTGGTTCGACAGGTTGCCGAGCTCGCTGACGGTGCGGCGGTAGTTGATCCAGCTTTTTGCGATACGAATCGGGTTCATGGTTTTTTCCTCAAGATCAGGTTGTCGCGACAGCCATCTGTCTGCGTCGTTGAGGTTCTTATACGCTTGTCTAATTAGAAGGTGGAGTGCAAAGAAAATGCATCTGCTATGCATTTGTGCAGTGCATCGCACCATAGATAGGCAGGCAACCCGGCCGCTTGAAAACGCGGCATCGATTAACGCAGGATTAAAACGCTGCACTCTCGGCGTTAACGCCCAGCAGTCAAAGGGTTTTTCGGAAGCGAGTTGCATTCCTGGCGACGCCAATGGAAGCCGCGAAAGCAGGCGTCGTCTGCAGTTCTTATGGTCAGGAACGGCATCCGGCATATCGCACGTGCGAATGGGTGTGCCGGCTCACCGGATGCATCCCAAAAGAAAACGCCCCCCGGAATGAACCGGAGGGCGCTTACTGGAGGCCGGCTGTGCCCGAAGGCAGTGCCTGAATTACTTGATCGCCTGGCGAGCAACGTACGGGATGTCGCCGCGGCCGATGCCGAGGTCGCTCAGTTCGCGGTCGCTCATGCGGCCGAGTTCGTTGCAGGTCTGACGATACTTGCGCCAATTGTTGAAAGAGCGTGCGAGGTTCATGATCCTATCCTTTCTAGGGTCGTGTGCCAGCGCTTTATCTCTCTTGCTGGCCGTCATCTGATGGTCTGGAATATAGTCGTTTTGAGCAGAAGTTACAGAGATAATGCTGCATCGCACCCATGCAGCGTGTGCAATCCTTGCGGTCGCTGAAGGAGGCGGATGCGGCATGCCGAAACGCTGTTGGTGGTCGGCGAAGCGAGGGAAGAGTTCGCGAAGAACAGAAGGGCAAAAGCAAACAACGCCCGCTGGGGGAGGAGATCCAGCGAGCGTTGCTATGTTCTGATCGGCAACCGGGAGGAGGAGTGTCGCCGATCCAAATCGAGGGGCGCTGGGAGGAGGAGTGCGCCGCCCCGATCGGTGAGTTGAAGATAGTATGGAGTTCGGCGGAGGTGTAGAGCTTATCCTGAATGGCACCTATGCGATGTATGCATGCCTCCGCTCGAGTACGGCAAAATTCCGCACGAATATTGTGCAATTGCTCAGGCGGGACGGCGCCTTCGGGAGGGGATGGCCAAAAAGAATAACGCCCGCTGGGGGAGGAGGTCCAGCGAGCGTCATTTGGAGTGATTGGCAACTGGGAGGAGGAGTGTTGCCAATCGTATCGGATGAGCGTTGGGAGGAGGAGTGCGCTCGTCCGAATTCTGTCGGGTTTTGCCCGGGCCTTTCTCAGTATTCTGAGGCGGTTGGCCATCTCCGCTGGCGACTGTCTGGCTTGCTGCCTCTGTTCGCCTCTGATGATTTGAATATAGGGTCTTTAAATCGATTTGTGCAGTGCAATATCCGCATGGAAGATATGCGCATTGCGCAAGACCGTCACCGTCGCTGACGACGAAGCCCCTACAGTCTCGCAAGGGAGCCGTTGTGTTCCGACGCGATTGCATGATTAGGTGGTGACGCCATGCGATGTCTTCAAGGCATCGGGCTGCTGGCTGAGGGAGCAGGATGTACCGCGCACGTCTCGAACGAGACTTCAAACTCTGGATGGACAAGGGCTTGCTGCGCGAGGATGCGGCGCGCGCCATGCTTGCCGAATATGATGGCCGTGAATCGACGTTTCGCGCCGGACGCGTCCTGCTCATCCTAGCTGCGCTGCTTCTATCGGCGTCGATCCTGCTGCTGGTGGCGGCAAACTGGGGTGCGTTGCCGCGACTGGCGCGCGTTGCTGGCATCGTCGCCCTGATTTGGGCCTTTCATTTCGCCGCTGCCTGGCTGCAGCGCGCCGGTCGGTCGGCGCTCGCCGCCGCAGCCCTCGTCCTCGGCGTTGCAACGTTTGGCGCCAGTATAGCGCTTGTCGGGCAGATGTATCACCTTTCGGGCGATGCAGCGGACGCGGCGCTGCTGTGGTTTGCCGGCGCCTGCCTTTCGGCTCTCACGTTCCGTTCGGCGGCAATGGCAACTGTCGCGGGTGGACTTGCATGGTTCTATTTCATCAGCCTGCTGACGGAAGACGGGTTTGGCCTGTCATTCGATTGGCGGACATGGCTGGTACCTGTTCTTTGCGTGGTCGTTGTCGTCCAGGTTCGTCTTGCTGATGCGGGCCGCGCGCGGCATCTTGCCTATCTGCTTCTCGTTTCCTGGCTGGCTTGGCGTTACGTCGACCATCCGTCGCTTGCCTTTGCCGGTGGCCTCGCGGCCGCGGGCCTCGTTGCGTTCCTCGCTGCGACCTTACCCGGCTCTCCGTTGCGCCAGCTTGCCATCGAAGCGGGCTCGGCACCGGCATTCTACTCCTTCGCGCTCGCTCTCCTGGGTTTCACCGCGCTTCAATATCAGGCGGTCGGTGTTCCGACAGAAGTGGCGACTGGGGCAGGTACGTTGCTGGTGGCGCTGCTTGGCATTGCACTGGCCGGCGCGCAGAACGGCGCCGTGCGCTATCTCGGTTATCTCGCCTTTGCCGGCGAGCTGCTTTACCTGGCGTTTGAAACCCTCGGGACGATGATTGGCACTTCGGGCTTCTTCCTGATTTCCGGGCTGGTCGTGGCCGGCATCGCCTGGCTCGTCATCCGGATCGAGGGCCATATGGCGCAGACGCGCAGGACCGAGGTGTCGCAATGACCGACGCAGCGCCGAAGAGAAGCTGGCTGAATCCCATCATCGCGGCGCTGCTCGTCGCCGCTCTGCAGACTGCCGCACTCGGCTACATGATCGAGGGCAGGGCATCGATCTTGAGAAACGGGCGGGAAATTCTCTTGAAGACCGTGCCGGTCGATCCACGTGATCTGCTGCGAGGCGACTACGTGATCCTGAGCTATGACATTTCCAGGCTGGAGCCGGAACTGTTCAAGGGCGATCTTCCGGCGCAGTCCGAAGAAACGACACTTTATGTCCGCCTGAACAAGCAGATCGACGGTTTTTGGCAGGCTACGGAAGCATCCTTCCAGCCGTTGCCAACACTCGGTGACAGCGTCCTGCTTCGCTCACAGCCGTTTTCCTATTATCCAACGTCGCCGCCTTCAGCCGTCACCGTCGACTATGGCATCGAGCGATTTTATGTGCCGGAAGGCGAGGGGCGGGTCCTTGAGGAAGCACGCAATGCTGAGGCTCTCTCGGTCAGCGTCCGCGTTGACGACAAGGGGCAGGCGCAGATCCGCGAGATCGCTATCAATGGTGCGCCGATCTATCAGGAACCCTTGTATTGAGACGGTTGCGCGGACACGGCATTCTGTCGTGGGTAGCCCGTAATTTCCCTTTGATCCCGCGAGAACGAGTGATATAGAGACGCCGCGCTCGGGAAAGCCCTGAACTTTCAGCATGCCCATTGTATCCGCGGTATTCCGCTGGTTGGTCTTGCGGGAATACGAACAGGCGGTGCGATTGTCTGAACGCGGGTATGGTGAAATTGGTAGACACGCCAGATTTAGGTTCTGGTGCCGTAAGGCGTGGGAGTTCAAGTCTCTCTACCCGCACCAGATCAGCGATCGCGCCCGAAGTCCGGATTCTGCGAGGATGAAGGGGGCTGGAGTGCCATTTTGCTTGCAAAACGGTTGCAGAACTGCGTAAAGCCACTCCCGGCAAATGGATCGGCTCACGTGCTCGCCAGACCCTTCGAAGGGGAAGAGCACAGTCAACGTGAAATGAAGGTTTGAACATGCAGGTTATCGAAACGCTCGCTCAAGGGCTGAAGCGCGAACTCAAGGTCGTTATCCCGGCCAAGGACATGGAAGCTCGGATGAACGAGCGCCTGGCCGAAGTGAAGGACCGTGTAAAGATCAACGGCTTCCGTCCGGGCAAGGTGCCGGTTGCGCACCTGAAGAAGGTCTACGGCAAGTCGATCATGGCTGATCTCGTCAACGAGATCGTTCGCGAGAAGCCGACCGAGATCCTGTCGGGCCGTGGCGAAAAGTCGGCGACCCAGCCGGAAATCGCGATGACCGAGGACGAGGCCGAAGCCGACAAGATCCTCAACGCTGAAGCCGACCTCGAGTTCACCGTTGCCTACGAAATCATTCCGGCGATCGAACTCAAGGACGTCAGCGGCATCAAGGTGACGCGCGAAGTCGTCGATATCGCTGACGAAGAAGTCAACGAACAGATCCTCAAGATCGCCGAAAGCGCCCGCAGCTACGAATCGAAGAAGGGCAAGGCCGCCAACGGCGACCGCGTCACCATCGACTACCTCGGCAAGGTCGACGGCGTTGCCTTCGACGGCGGCAAGGACGAAGACGCTGAGCTGGTTCTCGGCTCCAACCGCTTCATCCCGGGCTTTGAAGAGCAGCTCGTTGGCCTGAAGGCTGGCGACGAGAAGGTCATCACCGTTACCTTCCCGGCTGACTACCCGGCTGCAAACCTCGCCGGCAAGGAAGCCACCTTCGACATCACCGTCAAGGACGTTGCTGGCGCCCAGGACATCGAAATCAACGACGAACTGGCCACCAAGCTCGGCCTCGAATCGGCTGACAAGCTGAAGGAAATCGTCCGCGGCCAGATCGAAAGCCAGTACGGCAACCTGACCCGCCAGAAGGTCAAGCGTCAGATCCTCGACCAGCTCGACGAACTCTACCAGTTCGAAACGCCGGAGCGCCTCGTCGAAGCCGAATTCGAAAACATCTGGCGCCAGATCAACACCGACCTGCAGCAGGCCGGCAAGACCTTCGCTGACGAAGAAACGACCGAAGAAGAAGCCCGCGCCGAATACCGCAAGCTCGCAGAGCGTCGCGTTCGCCTCGGCCTCGTTCTCTCGGAAATCGGCGAGAAGGCCGGCGTCCAGGTCAGCGACGACGAACTGCAGCGTTCGCTGTTCGAACAGCTGCGCCAGTTCCCGGGCCAGGAAAAGCAGATCCTCGACTACTTCAAGAACACCCCCGGCGCCGCTGCTTCGCTCCGCGCTCCGCTGTTCGAAGAAAAGGTTGTCGACCACCTGCTCGGCGAAATCTCGGTGACCGACAAGACGGTTTCCAAGGAAGAGTTGACGGCTGACGACGAAGAGACCGAAGGCAAGGCTGCCAAGAAGGCTCCGGCCAAGAAGAAGGCAGCTGCCAAGGCTGAAGCCGCCGAAGGCGAAGAAGCTGCCGCTCCGAAGAAGAAGGCTCCGGCCAAGAAGAAGGCCGCTGACGACAGCGCCGAGTAATCGGACCGAAGCCTTAGAAATCGAAAGCCCTGCCGCTTGCGGCAGGGCTTTTTCTTTGGTCGGATCTGACGAGCTGGATTGTCGGCGGCCGAACGGCCCGCACCCTTCAAAGGCAGCCGCGAAAGCGGAAACATGTATTGGAATCAGGGTGCTAGAGCGCCTCTCCCGTCCATTTGCTACGAACCGGACGCTCTAGCCGACGTCCAGCAGAAGAGCGCGATGATCTGAGACCTCCGGCTGTGCGACGACATCGAACCTTTCGACATCGACTTCAGCATTCACCAGCAGATAGTCCGCAAATCGGCCATCCTTCAGATAGTGTGATGTCCGGGTGTCCGTGTGACCTCTGGAGACGACGAGATCGGTGAGGCCAAGTTGGCCAAGTGCCTGAAAGGTATTGCTGTCGGGCAGAACGTTGAAATCACCGCAAACCACCAGACGCTCGCCACCCGGCCAGACCTGGAGAATGAGCCGCACCAGCGCGTCCGCCTGGGCGACACGCTCAGGACTGTCGTCCTTGCCGTTGATATCGCGCAGGCCGTGCATCTGGGCGATGGTGATCGCAGCGCCGGCGTCGTGATCGAAGAGCCGGATGCAATGGGCATTGCGGGCGCGCGGATGGGCGCCCCAACCGTCGGGCGAAAAGGTCCCATGCACGAAGCCGAGCGTCTGAGCGATGACGGAGTAGGATCGCCGCACGAAGGTTGCGAGGCCGAACTCGGATGCCACCGGCCTGTCGCCGTCAAGCAGCGTTCCCCGTGCCGTCGGGCAGAAGAACCCGTCATGGTCAGGAAGGATGGCTGCGATCTCGTCGAAGAGATTGGCGCGCTGCGCGAGCTCGACGTTCGCGTCGCGGTAGAACAGCCATGCGGCTTCGGACTTCGGCGAGCGCGCGATCTCCTGCAGGCAGAGGACATCGGCATCGACGTCTGCCAGGTACGTCATCAACGGCGCGTGGAGCTTGCCGCCCCAGGCATTGAGGGAAAGGATACGCATGCTGGCGGGCCTCTTCTTCTTCACAGACAAGCGGTGAAACTACCCGATTCGCGATCTGTGAGGCGTCATTGCAGAACGGCCTGCACGTCAGAGAAGGCACAAAAGCAAGCCAAGGCGGCGCTGCTGCGCTGCCGACCGCAGACATCTGTCGCGTAGGCGCGTGAACGGACGTGTTCAGCGTCGATCCTACGTCCGTGCGATATGTTCGCCGCAACTTACGCCTTCGCCGGTTCCTGCTTGATTTCGCCCATGCGGTTCCAGGCATCGAGGCCGGCAATCTTGTAGGCTTCGGCAAGCGTTGGGTAGTTGAAGGTGTTTTCGACGAAGTACTCGACGGTGCCCTTGAGGTTGAGAACGGCCTGTCCGATGTGAACCAGTTCCGTTGCGCCTTCGCCGATGATGTGCACGCCGAGCAGCCGTCGGGTCTTCATGGAGAAGATCATCTTCAGAAGCCCGGAATCGAGACCCATGATGTGGCCGCGCGACGTTTCCCGGAAGCGGGCAATGCCGCACTCGTAGGGGATGCCGCGTTCCTTGACCTCTTCTTCCGAAAGCCCGCATGTGGAGATTTGCGGTACGGCATAGATGCCGTAGGGGAAATATTTCTGCGGTTCCATCGCGATGGCGCCGACTGCGACGCGCGCGGCAATCCGGCCCTGTTCCATCGAGGTCGAGGCAAGGCTCGGAAAACCGACCACGTCGCCGGCGGCATAAATGTTCGGCACGGAAGTCTGGAATGTCTCGGGGTTGACCTTCAGCCGCCCGCGGCTGTCGGCTTCAAGACCGGCTGCGGGCAGATTGAGCGTGTCGGTGGCGCCCATGCGGCCGGCGGCAAACAGCACCATGTCGGTCACGATCCTGCGACCGTTGTCGAGCGTCAGCAAGACCTTACCATCGTCGAGCCGTTCGACCTTCTCGGCCTTCTGCCCGAGATGCAGCTTCATGTTGCGGTCGCGCAGCTGGTAGATGAAGTCCTCGACAATCTCCTTGTCGATGAAGTCGAGAATTGTCTCCTTCGGATCGACCACCGTCACCTGCGTGTCGAGCGCACTGAAGATCGTCGCATACTCGATGCCGACAACGCCAGCGCCGATGACGACGAGCGAACGCGGCAGCTCGGAGATGTCGAGCAGCTCGTCGCTGTCGAGCACGGTTTTGCCGTCGAAGGGTATGTAATCAGGGCGGAAGGGTTTGGTGCCGACGGCGAGCATGATGCTGGTGCCGGATACGAGCAGGGTCTCGCCATCGTCCTTGACGACTTCAAGCGTGGTCGGATCGACGAAGCGCGCCTTGCCGCGCATCTGCTGCACGCGGTTGCGGGCGAACTGGTGCTCGAGCACTTCAACCTCGTGATTGAGGGTGATGATCAGCCGCTGCCGGAGATCGTCGGCGCTGATCTCCTGCTTGACGCGATAGGCGCGCCCGTAAAAGCCGCGCTCGCGCCAGCCTGAAAGATTGAGCGCGGTCTCGCGCAGCGTCTTTGAAGGAATGGTGCCGGTGTGAACCGAGACGCCACCTACGCGTTTACCCTGTTCGATGACGAGGACCTTCTTGCCGAGCTTGGCGGCCTGGATGGCGCCTCGGCGACCGGCCGGCCCGCTTCCGACGACGATGAGATCGAACTGGTTCATGGGCGTTTCCGTTGCAAGGTTGAATCGTTGTGCGTTGCGAAAGACTCTCGCTTTGAAGCCTCTATACCGTCAATGGCACGGTTTGATGAAGTGGTTTTCATGGCCGAAATCGAGTGAATGAGAATAGAATGAGAATATAAGGGGATGCGCGTATGCTTGCCCCGTAACGACATGCCGGGCCCATTGGTGTCGTGTTTGCCTGGGAGGGTGGCGATGGGATTGGAGTTGACCAACAAGGCGGTGCCGCAACCGGATGCCGAGGGCGTCGACGCGTCGGTGGAGCAACGGCCGGGCGTCGTGGCGGCTGCGGTCTATGAAAACGGCGTCAGGGTTCGCGATATCCGCATCGAAGATGCGGGAAAATGGCGAGATCGGCCAGGCGTCGTGATCTGGATCGGTTTGCACGAGCCGGAAGCCGAGTTGCTTCGCGAGGTTCAGCGCGAATTCCATCTGCATGACCTGGCAATCGAAGACGCCTGCAAGGCGCATCAACGACCGAAGCTCGAAATCTATGGCGAATCGATCTTCGTGGTGGCACGCACCGCCCACATGGTCGGTGACGAGATCGCCTTCGGCGAGACGCATCTGTTCGTCGGCCGCGGCTATGTCGTCTCGGTCAGGCATGGTGCATCGACGTCTTACATCGCCGTCCGCCAGCGCTGCGAATCCTCACCGGCAGCACTGGCGCATGGCGAGAACTACATCCTCTATTCGATCCTCGATTTCATCGTCGACAACTACATGCCGGTGATCGAGGCGATCCACGAGGAGGTCGAGGAACTGGAAGACCGGTTGTTGCGGGAGCGGTTGATCAAGAAGGACATCGAGCGACTCTACCTGCTGCGCCGCAATCTGCTCAGGCTTCGCAATGCGGTGGTCCCGCTCGTCGACGTTTGCCGCCGGCATGAACACATCGATCTGCCGGGGATGGATGCAGCGCTGCAGCCGCTCTTCCGCGACGTGACCGACCACGTGCGCCGCGTGCAGGAGGATATCGATGCGCTGCGCGAGGTGCTTGCGTTCACCTTCGAGGCGAGCCTGATGGTCGGGCAATCCGAGCAGACGGAAATCTCGCGCAAGCTCGCCTCCTGGGCGGCGATCCTGGCCGTGCCGACGGCGATTGCTGGCATATACGGAATGAACTTCGACGACATGCCGGAGCTCAGGTTCCGCTATGGCTACTTCGTCGTGCTCGCGGTGATTGTCGGAATCTGCCTGACGCTCTTTCGCTTCTTCCGCCGCGCGAAATGGCTTTAGGCCGGAGCACTGACCGGCCGACATTACCAATTCCCGAACTCGGAGGATGTCGTGGCAAGCCTTCTGCAAACGCTCGGCGATTTGATCGGCACGAACTGGAAGCACCGCGACGTGGCCAAGCGGTACTCGCGCACCTTTGTGTGCCGCTGCGGCAGTCACATCTTTTTCGGCAACATGCTTTGTAACAGCTGCCAAGCGCCGCTCGGGTATCTGCCCGGTGAAGACGCTCTGTTGCCGCTCGATCCCGGCCCACAGCCAGGCACCTGGGTCGCAGGGGAGGAACGGACGTTGCTGAAGTACTGCGGCAACCGCGACACGCCGGCGCAGTGCAACTGGATGCTCATGACGAGCGAACCTGGGGAACTTTGCGTCGCCTGCCGGCTGAACCGGACAATTCCGAGCCTCGATTGCGAGGACAATGCCCGCTACTGGGGGATGATTGAAGTGGCGAAGCGACGGCTCGTGTCGCAGTTGCTGGCACTCGGCTTGCCGGTGAAGTCCAAGGTCGACGAGGACGAGAAATTCGGTCTGATGTTCGATTTCCTGCGTTCGCCGGCGGAAGGGCCGCGCGTGCTGACCGGGCATGCCGATGGTCTGATTACGGTCAACATCGAGGAGGCGGATTCGGTTGAGCGAGAGAAGATGCGGCTTGAACTGCATGAGCCCTATCGCACGTTGCTGGGTCACTTTCGACACGAGGTCGGGCACTACTATTGGAACAGGCTCGTTCTGAGCGGCCCGTGGCTGGAGCCGTTTCGCACGCTGTTCGGAGATGAGCGCGCCGACTATGCGCAGGCATTGAAGGCGAACTATGAAAACGGCCCGCCCGCGGACTGGGCCGATCGCTACATCAGCTCCTATGCGTCCACCCATCCCTGGGAGGACTGGGCCGAAACCTGGGCGCACTACCTGCACATGATCGACAGCCTGGGCACGGCGTTCGGATTTGGGCTCGATGCGGAGGATCTCGAGGCGGTGATCGAACCATTCGAGCGGGACGCATTGTATGCGCCCGACGATGCCGGCGCTGACGGATTTCTATCGCTGCTAAACTCCTGGATCGAAATGACCATGGTGCTCAACGAGCTGGCGCGCAGCATGGGCCAGCCGGATTTCTACCCTTTCGTGATGTCGAAGCCCACAGTGGCCAAGCTCCAGTTCGTGCATATGGTCGTTGAGGACTCTCGCTCGGCGGCGGCAGCGTCTGGAGGTGATGGCCTTTTCGGATGATGGCTTCTTCATTGTCTTTACCCGCGGCGGGACGCTCCACCCGGTTCTTCCGGTGTGCCACGCGGCAACGAGAGCCGGAGCGATCAGAACAGCCGCAATCCCTTCAGGCTGACATGTCCGTCCTTGCCGATGATGATGTGATCGTGCACGGCGATGCCGAGCGGCTTTGCCGCTTCGGCGATCAGCTTGGTCATGTCGATATCGGCGCGCGACGGCGTGGGATCGCCTGAAGGGTGGTTGTGGAGAAGTCTAAGTCACTGAGTAAGTAATTGAAAATACGATATAAAAATCAAGATGAAATCACGATGGGGCAGGTTCTTGGGATCGGAGCGTACGCCGACCCCAGCTTCTTTCATGGTTGATTCCTCTTCCTCCCGCTGAGCCGTTTTGCCGCACGGGACATCACCATATTCTTCTGATTGCGATAGCGTTCGCGCAGACTGTCTCATGAGTTTGACAAGCCCCGGGGAAAGCAAGATCTTCTTTCTAGAGTAGCCTATTCAGTCCGCGCTTGCGCGAGTGGTTGCTCGCATTCTATGCGGCAATTCCAACTCCTTCGCCCGACGACAGGCAACCTGAATGGTCGGCACTCGCGCTCATCGAGAGCCCGGAGATCGTTCGGCGCGTGCACGAGGAGTTCATTGCCGCAGGCGCCGATATTGTCACCACCAACAGCTACGCACTAGTCCCGTTTGGCGAAGAGCGGTTCCGCTTGGAGGGCCGCAGACTGATTTCCCTTGCCGGACGTCTGGCGCGCGAGGTGGCCGACGCGAGTGTGGGCCGAAAGGTGCTCGTTGCCGCCGATTTTTGACTCCTACGAGCCGTAGCGCTTCATTTTCGGAATGCATGGATCACCGGTTCGATTCCACTCTGTCGCACCACAGATCATGGCATCGCCTCCCACATCACCACCTATTCAGTTCCGCACCACCACATCAGATAGGCACCTGTATGACTCAATTTTGGGTGTACCGACCCAGGCACCGTTTTACTTGTTCGTCAAGTTCTTCCCTTCTCGCTATGAAAGATCAGCTTGTTGGGGAAACATCATGAAATCAGTTCTTTGTCGCCTGCACGCCGGTTGAGCAATCGTCTTGCCGAGGTCATCCGTGTTGCCGCGTCCTGGTTGCCATTCCTATGTCTTTGCAGTCATCTCGTTTCGATTCTCGCCTTTTTCCGGCGCCGGTTGCGCTTAGCCTGTGGCACGAGCAGATTTCCGTGCTCTTTGAATCGCGCCCCCGGAAATCCGTCGAAGACGGTTTCTTCGCTTTCGTCGACGCCTACCTCGTTGGCGATGTTGCCGTCGGCTTTATGAGAAGTGGCGCGCAACTCTTTGATCGTTCCCGAAGGAAGATCGGCCGCGACGGCATGGATGGCTACATCCTGCAGTTCTACAGCCATGGAACGAGTGAAGATCGCCAGGGCCGACATGTTGCCCGCCCGGGCGATTTTTACATCCTGGATATGGCGCAGCCAATTTCCACCAGCGTTACGGACCACGCTCATCTCAATCTCATCGTGCCGCGGCGCATGCTCGCGCCGCTACTTAAGGCGCCGGATGAATGCCACGAGCGCGTACTGCCGGCTGGACTGCCGATGGTCGCGCTGTTGCGGGACACGATGGCGAGCTATTTCCAGAACCTCAAGGAGATGTCTGTCGACAACAGCCGAGCGGTCCTGCGGCCGCTCCTCGACTTGGCGGCGGTCGCAATTAGTGGCCAAGCGGACGAGGAGAGGGTCGGTTCCCTCAACATGGCGCTGTCTGCCAGCATTCGCAGGCACGTCGAAGCCAATCTCCTGGATCCAAATCTGGACGCAGAGGGCGTCGCCGCCGCGTTTGGGGTCTCCCGTCGCAGCCTCTACAGAATGTTCGAGCCGACGGGGGGCTTTATCCATTATGTGCAAGAACGGCGGCTTCGCAGAGCGCACGCTGCCTTGCGGGCAGTCGAGACACGCCATGTGCCCGTCGCTACGATTGCCGAGGAACACGGCTTCTCGAACCCGGAAAATTTCAGTCGCGCGTTTCGTCGCCTTTTCGGAATGACGCCGCGGGAAGTGCGCGGCCTTGCGCTTGCCCTCGCACATGGTCCCCATGCCGAGGAGACAGACTCGGCCTGGAGCCACTGGATCGGCCGCATCGGAAGATGATGCCTGCATTCCGGCACATTGGTCGTGCGCTCTCAGGGTGCCGGGCAAACTATGATTCTTCGATAAGAACTATGAATGCCGAACAGGTGCATTGCCGCGCGCGCCCAGTCCGTGTCAGCGGATGGGCAGTACCCCGTTCAGAAAGGTCTGCCCTGTGTCGCGCGTCGTAATCCTTGGCCTTGCAATTGCCGCCTTGTTCGACGTTCCGGCGCTTGCCCAGGATGCCGGCGCACTTCTGCGCGACCGGGAACTCCAGTCGGTGCAACCACTTCCCGAAGCGCATCCGGCGGAAGTGGAAGACGTTCGCGCCGACCGGCAGCGTACCGCGCCGGGAGGGGTGACCGTAAAGGTCACCCACCTGATCTTCTCCGGCAAGACCAGCCTCCTCACTCCGGATGAGCGCGCGCGGCTTGTCGACGGCGTCGCCGGAAAGGCCTTCGACCTTGCTGGTCTGCGCGATCTCGCCACAGAGGTGACGCGGCTTGCACAAACAAAGGGGCACCTGTTTGCACGGGCGTTTCTGCCGCCGCAGGACGTGACTGAAGGCGTCGTGGAAATTGCTTTGATGGAAGCCCGGGTCGAGGACATTGGACTGGTGCGGGTCGGGTCCGTGCGGGTACGGGAAGAAGTCTTGCGCGGGATCGAGCAGCGCTACCTCAAGGACCGCTCTTCAATGACGGAACATCAGCTCGAGGCGGCGCTGCTGCAGATGAACAGTCTGCCCGGCTTGAAGGTTCGTGCAAGTGTAGAAGCAGGAGACAGCCCTGGCACTTCGAAGGTCTCGATCGGCATCGAGGAAGGACCGATGTTCTCGGGACAGTTCTGGGCAGACAATTTCGGTTCGGCGAGTACTGGTCGGGCCGAAGCCAATGCGCTCTTCAGTTTTGCCGACCCCTGGGGTTATGGCGAACAATTCCGCCTTCAGAACGTCACTTCTCAAGGCCTGGTCTATGGCCGGTTCTCGGCAAGTGCTCCGGTCGGCACTGCGGGGACCTTCTTCAACGGCGCCTACAGCTATCTGACCTATCACGACGTGACCGACACGGGGAGTGCCGCAGACCTTGATGGGGATGGGCATCAATTGGTTCTCGGTATCACTCATCCCCTGGTTCGCGACCGGGTCACGGAATTGACCCTCGGTGGCGCTTTGACGGGGAAGGCGCTCAGAAACGATTCTGCGGCGGGTGAGCTCGATGACAAGCGCCTTCTCACTGGCACCCTGTCCTTGAGCGGCGTCCGCCGGGATTTTGATGGGGCAACGACCTGGGGAATGGATGCCACCTACGGCGTCCTTGATCTGTCGCGGATTGAAAGCTCGGCCGCCGCGGATGCTGCGGGCCTCAAGACCGAAGGTGGATTTGCGCGCCTCAATGCGCGCATCGAGCGACAGCAAAGCCTCGCGGACCGTTGGACACTGCTAGCTCGTGTGAGCGGGCAGTGGGCCTCGAAGAACCTTGAATCATCCGAGGAAATCGCTCTCGGCGGACCCTTCGGTGTACGTGGCTGGCCGGTCGGGGAGGCGTCTGCGGACACAGGCGCAATCGGGACGCTCGAACTGCGCCATGATCTGGCCGTGCCAGAGGATTGGGGACAGCTGCAACTGGGTGGTTTCCTTGACAGCGGTTATGCAAAGATCAATGCGCGCCCTCAGGGCGTCACTCTCTCCACTGCCACCAAGAAGAATGAATATGCCCTGTTCGCCGCCGGCCTCACTCTCGACTGGCAGCGCGAGAATCTCTCGCTGACTGCCGGCTGGGGCATGGGCCTGGGCGACAATCCAGGACGAAACGCGAACGGCACCAATGTGGACGGCGGCACAGGCCGCCATCAACTTTGGTTGTCGGGTCGTCTCAGGTTTTAGGAGAAACGAGAATGAGCAGACGTTGTTCCAGCGTGATGATGGCACTCCTCGGCAGCACGGCGCTGGCGCCGGCCACTTTGGCTAGTGATCTGCCAACCGGTGGAGCCGTCGTTTCTGGTTCGGGCACTATTTCCACACAAGGCTCAACACTCACGGTCCACCAGACAAGCGACCGGCTGGTTACGAACTGGAACAGTTTCTCGATTGGCGGTGGCAATTCGGTAGTGTTTCAACAGCCTTCGTCCTCCTCGGTTGCCCTCAATCGCGTGACGGGCGTGGAGCCGAGCCAGATACAAGGGTCGTTGAGCGCGAATGGTCAGGTCTTCCTTGTCAATCCCAACGGGATCGTCTTTGGCGCGGGTTCACAAGTAAATACAACAGCGCTCGTTGCCTCCACACTTGATATCGCCGACGGAAACTTTCTGACCGGGAACTACCTGTTTTCAGGCTCGGGCGGCAGCATCGCCAACAGCGGCAGTCTTAACGGCAACGTCGTGGCGTTGATCGCGCCGGAGGTGACCAATGCGGGCGTCATCGCCGGTGACACCGCCTTGGCGGCCGGCACCAAGGTGGGGTTGGACTTTGGTGGAGACGGGCTGATCTCCGTCAACGTCGAAGAATCGACCCTCTCGACCCTTGTCGACAACAAAGGGGCCGTGAAGGCGCCTGGCGGCACCGTCATCTTTACGGCCAAGGGCGCAAGCGCAGCCAAGGCGTCGGTCATCAACAATTCTGGAACCGTCGAAGCCAAGGGCATGGTCAACAAGAACGGCCGCATCCTGCTTCTGGGTGACATGGAATCGGGTGCCGTGAAGGTCTCCGGTACATTGGATGCGTCTGCCCCGGAACGCGGCAATGGCGGGTTCATTGAGACCTCCGCCAAGAAGGTCACCATCTCCGAAAAAGCGAAGGTCACGACCCGGTCCGCGCATGGGACCTCTGGTCACTTGCTCATAGACCCCACCAACTACACCATCGCGGCCTCTGGCGGAGACATGACCGGCTCCATGCTGACGAGCCTGCTTGCAAGCAACGGGACCGTAACCATTCAATCGGTGAGCGGCGCGTCGGGCACTCAAGGCGACATAAATGTCAACGATACCGTGAACTGGGGCAGTGGCAGTACGCTCACACTCGAAGCACAGAACGATATTGTCGTGAACGGTGCCCTTAACGTCAGCGGGACCGGTGGTCTCGTTTTCAACTATGGGCAGGCAGCGCCCGCTCTCGACAACACCTCGTCCTACGTGGTCAGGGGAGAGGTCAATCTGGCGTCGACGTCGTCCTTCCAGACGAAACAGGGCCTGAATGGGTCTACCATCAACTACTCGATCATCAATTCGGCCGCCCAGTTGCAGGCCATAGGCGACGCGTCGAACCTCAGCAATCTTACCGGTCACTATGTCCTCGGGTCGGATATCGACCTGTCTTCCATCAGCAATTTTGCACCGATCGTCAACATCAGCGGTATGTTCCAGCCGGAAGGGCGGGACGTTTTCGTCGGCACCTTCGACGGTTTGGGACACATGATTTCCAACCTGACCATCAACAGGCCGACCATGGAAGGTGTGGGTCTCTTCGGCTTTGTTGGCGGCGACGGCGTCATCCGCAATTTCACGATCTCAGGCGGAAGCGTCACTGGGAACTATACGGTCGGCGCTGCGGCCGGCATGCTCTCTGGAGGTGGTTTTGGCGCGAGCGCGGCGCAAATCGTCAACGTCGGCGTTCGAGGCGTCACTGTGACCTCAAACAACGACGGGGCGGGTGGTCTGGTCGGCCGAAATCAGGGCATTGTCAGTGGCTCCTATGCGACCGGCAACGTTGCGGCGAATGGTGCGAGCGGCTTCAACGCTTCTGCGGGCGGTCTCGTTGGCATCAATCAGGGTGTGATCACCAACTCCTATGCCAACGGAGCGGTTACTGCGGTGACCCGTGCCGGCGGGCTCGTAGGCGACAGCATTGGCGGAAGCGTTACCAACACCTATGCGACCGGCGCCGTCTCCGCAGCAACAACTGGCGGCCTGATAGCGGAATCCTCCGGAACCACCATTTCGTCCAGCTACTTCCTCAATGCTGCTCCCGACAACGGTTACGGCGTGGCAATCAGTAGCGCGCAACTGACGAATCCGTCGACATTCTCCAGCTGGGAAATTGCCTCGAACGGTGGGCAAAAGACGACCTGGCGGATCTACCAAGGGCAGACAGGTCCGCTCCTTTCCGCGTTTCTGAAACCGGTGACGGTCACTGCCAATTCGGGCACCGCCGTCTATAGTGGCGGTGTTCCGTCGCTGGGAGTGAGCTATTCTTCCTACAGCGGTACCGTCGACACCAGCCTCTTGATGGGAACGACGTCTATCGGGGGCGCTGGCAGCAATGCTGGCGGTTATACCCTAACACCGGCCGGCCTCTATTCCGGACAGGGGGGGTATGACATCTCCTACGTTGCTGGCGCACTTTCGATCACCCCGGCGGTGCTTACGGTCACGGCCAATGGCGACAGCCGCAGCTATAGCGGGGTCGGCTACTCAGGCGGCAATGGTGCCAGCTATTCCGGCTTCATGAATGGCGAAGACGCCTCGGTGTTATCGGGTTCGCTGGTCTACGGCGGATCGGCGCAAGGGGCAAAGAATGCTGGCAGCTACACCATCTCCGCCTCCGGGCTCACATCGAGCAACTACACCATCTCCTATGTCGACGGTGGGCTAGCCATTACGCCGGCGGCGCTTACGATCACGGCGAATGGCGACAGCCGCAGCTATAGCGGGGTCGGTTACTCCGGCGGCAATGGTGTCGGCTATTCCGGCTTCGTGAATGGCGAGGGCGCCTCGGTGTTGTCGGGTTCGCTCGTCTACGGCGGCTCGGCGCAAGGGGCGGTATGTCCAGGTGCCTATACCTTGTCGGCGTCCGGATTGAGTTCTTCGAACTATGCGATAACGTGGGTGGATGGTCTATTGAGCATTTTGCCGACTTCGACGGTTCCGACGACCACGCCTTCCCGCTTGCCGCTATGGCCGCAAACTGTGCCGCTTTCTCCGCTGACTGTGGGCGTCGGAGGGCTCCCTGTTCCCGTAACTTTCGTCGGCGATCTCCAACGTGATCCGTTGCTCTATCCTGAGGGCGAGCGCACGCTCCTCGTCAATACGCGACGCGATTCCGATGGCGCCGATATCGTCACCTTGCCACGTACCGTTGTACCGACTGAGGAGTTGCTGGTGGGGCTGGAGGAAATCGTTCGTGGCAAGACGGGTCGTTTGACCCGCTTTACTCAAGATGCGCGCGGATGCGGGTGCCTGATGAGGGACGAGGTCAACTGAACCTGTTCAGAGCCGTTTGAGCGTCAGGTAGCGAACACCAGCGTTGCCGCTGCCAGTCAAGTTCATCGCCGAACTATCCGTATCCGCTTGACCGCGGAGATGCGGCACGAGGCGCGTTTCCATGAACCTGTGCATAGCTGAACCGGGAAGGGTCCAGTGGACTGCCACGCTGTCGCCGCCCAGTTTTTCAACTTGGCGGCGGCAGCTCTCTATCAGCCCGGCAATGAAGTAGCCCCGGCGCTGAAATCGAGGCAACGTGTAGCCGAGTGGGTAGTGAACCTGGGCCTCACTGCTCCTGCAACCGACAATCCAGCCCGCAATGTCCTTGTCGTGATATATGGCAAGGGAGAAATCAGAGGATGTCCGATCCATATGAGCACCCGGCTGCCAGTCGGAGTGAACCCGCCGAGTGGTGGATGTCTCAGCGATTGCCTGATGATCGGCGGCGGAAAGGTCTTGCCAAGGTACCGTGCGGAAACCATCCCGTTTCAGGCGTTCAAGCAAAAAGGACCATTCGTCCAGGGCGCCAAACACGCACTTCATTTCGAACCGAAGCATGTATTCGCTGGCGCGCGGCGTCTCCCAAGCGCATGCAACGAGCACCCTTTCGAATGCTTTGCGCGAGGTCATTCGGCCCGAATAGAGAGCAAATATCTCCGCAAGGCCATCGCGACGCGTCACTGTTTCGGCCAGTCTGAGCAGGGTGCGGCCAATGCCTGTGTTGCGCGATGATCGGTCCACCGCGAGTGAAAGCAGCCGCCGGCCTGTCTTGCCGTTGTGCGCATGGATGGTTCCCAGTAGCGCGAGCCCAGCAGGCCTACCGTCTACTCTCCGCGCCACGATCCCCAGCCAACCGGAGCCTCCGCACGACCAGAAACTCCAGAACCTTGGGTAGGTAAGGGATTTGCAGCCGACCTCCGGCTGTTCAATCACCTCGAACGTTAGCGATTCCTTCAAGTCCGCTGAACCACACTTTTTTCTCGTGCAGAGGTCGAAGGATCCATCAATCCGGCGGTTACGACCTCGAGCTCCTCGTCGCTCAATTCCTCCGTTGGCCGCCAGTCAACTGCGAGGCGCATTCGACCGCTCGCCTCCTCCTGCCGGACATCGAGCTCCGATGGTAATGTCAACCCCAATGCCTGCTCAACGGCCAAACGTGCGTCCTGACGTGCCGCTTGCCGGAACTCTTCATCGTAGTCGACGAGATCCTGCAAGGCGGTGAGCGCGCGACGGACTTCCTCGGATGTGAAGGCGGGCATGACAGCTGTCCTGGTTTCCGTTGTACGTTATCGGCCCAGGCGGTGGAAATCCGTGCAACAAAACTATGAGACAGCAGTAAAGACTATGAAATTGCCGCCAGACAGACGGATTACTTACCGGCCTTGGTGTCGCGCGAGGTAGCGAATCTCAAGATAGCCGCCGGGGCGTTCGGAACGGGTTGCGGCCAGCTGCGGCGGAGAGGCGAAGTTTCCGTCCAGGAGCGGCAGCAGCCGCGTCTCCATGAAGCGGGCCATGTCGGAACCGGCACTCGCCCAGTTTACGCAAACGCTGTCCTCACCCAGCAATTCGGCCTGGCGACGGCAGGCCTCAAACAATCCGACGATGAGAAACCCGTGTTTGCGATAGGCAGGGAAAAGGCAGCCCCGTCGGTAGTGCACACACAGATCTCCGTCCCGCTCGCCGATGATCCAGCCGATGATCTTCCCCTGGTAGCGAAGGAGAAGCGAAAGGGGCTCGCCACCCTCCCTAAGGAAGAGGTCGGGATGCCATTCCGCCGGAGCTTCACCCTGGCGGATGGCTGCTTCGATCTCCATCCGGTCGCTGCTGGTGATCTCAGTCCAGGGAGACATGGAAAACCCTTGCCGAGCAGCGCGCGCCAATAGCGGCTGCCACTCCTGCTCTGCTGAACGAACCCATTTGGCCTGGCCGACAATCGTGTATTCCGTCGGCTGAGGGGTACTCCAGCCAGCCGCAGCCAGGGTGCGCTCGAAATGCGCACGCGAAGCCATGTGATGCGAGTAGGTCGTAAACAAGGTCGGCGTGCCGCTCGCGTGCGCAGCTTCGGTTGCGGCCGTGAGAAGGCTTCGTCCGAGCCCTCGGCGACGATGGATCGTGTCCATGGGAGTGGTGTAGCTGACGGCTGATTGCCGTGCTTTCCGACAAGGGCCGGAGGGATATCAGCG
>NZ_JAKUMO010000046.1:0-15917 GCF_037026475.1 Ensifer sp. MJa1
TGCGGCTGCTGGTCGATGAAGATCAACTGGCTGTTGGCGGGGGTCAGGACTTCGAGTTTAGACATCGCTCTCTCCTCTTTGAGTTGGTTGGGAAGGTCGGGGTCTGTGCCCTGTCTTCGCCGGTCGGTTGTGAACTTGTTTGGTGAGAACAGGTATAGCTCCGCGGATTGTGCCGATAAATTGCAATAATAATTGCGAATGAATTGCGATATTGGAAATAATTGAGGCTGACCCGCAGATGATGTTCTCGATGAGGCACCGGAACCCGAGCCGGATGGCACGGAGCGCTTTGCTTCGACATGACCGCACCCGGGGCACGCCGGACGTTGTTTGGAGAGCGTCTTTCGGCTTCCGATGGAGCCGGCTGAAAGCCCTTTTTCTCGTGCCTTGTCGGGTTTTGCGGTCACTCGAGATTGCTGAAGGCGGTCCGGGATACTTCGTCTCGACACCGCCATGCAGTCGGACACAACAGTAAATTCGAGGCTCTATGCTCCGCGGGGAAGGTCCAACGCGTGGATGTCATCGACATTGATCGCCTGTTGGCGTGGCCGGGCAGGTGAGGGGAGGGCGATGGTGGATCGCAGATCAGTCTTCTCCATTGAGCGCCATCTCGACCATTGTCGGGCGAAATCCTGCCGCAGCAAACAGCCGTCGCGCTGCTTCGTTCGGGTGCGCGGTGGAGAGCACCATCAGGTCTGCTCCACGCCCTTTTAGCTCTCGGACAGCGGCATTGACCAGCATCCGTCCGATGCCTTGATTGCGCATTTCGGGCTCAACAAATAGATCGTGGATGACACCTGCTGGCCCTCGAAGTGCCATGTAGTCAAATCCCTCGAGAGAGGCATACGCGTAACCGAGGATCTTCTTGTGCTGCTCGGCAACGAGGATCGCGACATCGGGCTTTTCGAGCTGACTTCGCAGCCACCGCGCATAAGAGACCTTCGTGTCGGGTCCCGTCGCGATGAACCGCTTGGGGTCCCATTGATGATGCAGCGCCATCAGCAACGTACCGTACGCGCCAAGCATCGGCATATCTTCCTTTCGGGCGGCTCTGATCGTGATCGGCGATGCCATTTTCGCAGCATGATCCATCTATGATGCCGAGCCGTGACCTCCAATCGGTCCGGCCGAAAACCCTTGTATCGTAGATGAAGTACGCCCTGGCTCAAGGTCTCCGACCAGATCAGGGAGAGTTCGGTCTCTCCCCCTGATCCTTCCATACCGAATTCAGCCACGCGATCTTAGTCCACCAATCGCATCGGCGAACAGCGCAAGACGCGGCCCACGCCGTGAGCGCAGCCTTGGCGAGCTTGCCGGTCACGGTCTGTCGCCGCCGCAATGCCAAATGTGCGGACTATTCGATTTTCGCCTTCCGAGACAACTTCCCGCTTTCGTTCAAATCCACGGGTTCACCAAGCGGGGCCGCTGCGATTGATTTGATGTGTTGGGCAAGAGCCGAAAGCTTCTGTGCAATGTCCTGCAGTTCAGATGGCGAGTTTGCGCCTTGGCGCGGTTGCTTGGCGGCAAGATTGTCCACGTTCTCGTCCCCTTGCGACTGGTCTTGAGCACCCAGTATATTTCCAAGTCTGAATATAGGGCCACAACGTTCCGCGCGTTTTTGCCCTGGCGTACAACCGGCGACCTGCTTCGGCATAACCACGGTGTCGGCGGTGCGCGCGCGAAATATTGCTGCTTATGCGTCACACTGGTGCGCCAGTCGTTACAAAAAAGCTGCGCTTGCGAAATAATCTGACGCCATGGGCCGCAGCGCGGCAGTCTCGTGCGTTAGTGCGTGCTAAATCAAGGGAATGCACCGATCTGATACAAACACCACCACGAGCGTCGACGACCTCGTGATGCAATTCAAAGCGGCCCAGTGCCAACTGGGTGAGACGGCTGGCGAGTACGAGACTGATCAATTCCGCTCGCTCGAAGTGAGGATCGAAGAGCTGTTTCAATCCATTGAACGACGCGTGCCGTGCGACGCAGCCGAGTTTCGGGCCATCGCGACGTTCTATCTCGACCTGCTCGAGGACAGTGACGGCGGCTTCAACAAACGGCTTCATGATTGCCTGCGCCAGCTGGTCGACCGGCACATCGCGGATGAACATCCGCACGAGGTTGGAACTGCAAGGGGCTGGCGGCTACAAGGGATGATAGAGGGTTAGACGGAGCAATGAAAAAGGACGGAGAGCGTACGATCTTTGTCGAACTCACCGATGTGGGCACGGCGGACTCCGGCATCTTCACCTGGGATATCATCCGCGACCTCGTCTATGGAGATTCAGCTCTGGCAGAACTCTTCGGCCTTGCCACGAACGAGGTAAGCCAAGGCTTGCCGGTGAAACTGTATCTCGACCGGGTTCATCCAGAAGACAGGCCAGGGCTGGCAAAGACAATCACGGAAACGATCGTGGGTGGACGAGCCCAGCAGTCTTTCTACCGCGTGAAGACGCGAGGTGGTTTCTACGTCTCGGTCGTTGCCTTTGGTCGATGTTTCCAGGATCGGGAGGGTACACCGGTCCTGTATTCCGGCATCGTCGTTCTGGAAAGCGCAACTTCGACAAACGACAACCGGCGGCACTGACGCCGAAGCTTTGTCTGGGGTCGATAACCTATGGTTTTGCGAAACCGGTGGAGAACCAGGGTAAAGTCGCTTCGAAGGTTTTTCCTGAAGCGTTCGGGTGGATAGCTTATAGCGGAACGCGGGCGCTGCGGCACCGTGAGTCGATTGATGGTGGTTCCGAGCTAAACGAATGACACAGCAGTTCGATCTGTTCGTCGCGGGCGACGCGGCAAATCAGAAGGCGGTTGTTTCGCCCGCGAAGCGACATCCTCCAGCCGCGCTCGGCGAAAAGGATATGGTGCGCCTGCTTCGCGAAACCGGGCGTTACCGCATCCTGAAAAAGCTGGAACCGCTTTCTGTCGCGACGTCGCCGCGCCGAGGGTTTCCCCTAAAAGGCGTGATCGTCGATACCGAGACGACTGGCCTCAACCACCGCAAGGACGAGATCATCGAAGTTGGTGTCGTCGCCTTCACATTTGACGATACCGGTTCTATCGGCGATGTCACAGGTGTCTATGGCGGCCTGCAGCAACCGAGTATCCCGATCCCGGCCGAAATCACACGCCTGACCGGTATCACAGACGATATCGTGGCCGGACAGAAGATCGATCTGGCGCAGCTTCAGAGCATCGTCGAGCACGCCGATCTCGTTATCGCGCACAATGCCGGTTTCGATCGACCGTTCTGCGAGGCCCTTTCGCCGGTCTTTGCCGGGAAAGCATGGGCCTGTTCGGTTTCTGAAATCGATTGGGCGCGGCGTGGCTTTGAAGGCACCAAGCTTGGTTATCTGATCGGCCAGGCGGGCTATTTTCATGAAGGGCACCGGGCGGTCGACGATTGTTTCGCCCTGCTCGAGGTTCTTGCGCAAGGACGTGCCGAGGACCAGCGTTCGCCGTTTGCCGAACTTTACGATGCGAGCCAGCAATCGCGCGTTCGCATCTTTGCGGAAAACAGCCCGTTCGACATGAAGGATCACCTGAAAGCGCGTGGCTACCGCTGGTCGGACGGAAGCGACGGCCGGCCGAAGTCCTGGTGGATCGAGCTCGGCGAGGATGCGCTGGACGATGAACTGCATTATCTTCGCTCGGAAATCTATCGGTGGGATGCGGACCCACCGACCAGACATCTTACCGCTTTCGACCGCTTCAGGGCCTGAAGGTCGCTGATATTCTATCGCATCCGAGCTCCGTCGGGCGGGGCGAAGGAGCATTCCCGGCATCCTGTGGCCTATGTCGAGCGCCCCTTGTTGCCGTGAGGTCCCGAACGCGCAGGATCGTGGGCAACAATTTCTGACGTTGCCATGCCAGCTTCCAAGCACGCGCCGATGAAGGCCTCGCGCGCGACGGCAGATGGGACCGAATGGTTCAACGCGCCCCGGCACATGATGACGGATCGTTCATAGCCTTGTCCGTGCCGTACCGGCCATTCATGTTCCAGAAAATCCAGCGCGTCGTAGACCGATGCGAAAATGCGGTTCGTTCCTGACTGTAGACGAACAGATAATGGAACCGCCCAAAGTACCTCAGGAAGGCGCACAATGTCCTCCTTCCGCATGCTAACGGTTTGAAAAAGTTATAAATTATAGGTGAAACTATACAGCTATATGTCCCGTCCTTCAACGTTGATGCAATAGTCATCTCGGAGGGGCGGGCCTAGTACATTCGCTGTACGGATTGCGAAAACGCGGTGACGGAACCCAGTACCGGCCGCTGGCCATGGGTATTGCCGGATCGCCTCGGCGGACTTCGGAAGGACGGTGGAGCCTGTCTGATCGGTGTCGCGCAAAGCGCCTCCGAATAGCGCTTAAGCAGTGATCAGGAATACTCGCGCACTTGTGGCAGGCGCCGGGCGTCAAGAGATCCAGGGGCGTCTTTTGAAGCAAGTTGATATATTAGCGAAGCCGTACCGGAATTGCCGAAAGCGACCTTCCTTGCGGGGGGCTTTGTTCGTATCTGAGTGTATCGGCTTGGCCGATGGAGTTTTTCTTCCCCGCGTCCAGAGAGCCATCTGGGTGCGAGCCTTGCCCCGCCTTCCCGGCGGGGCTTCTTTCAGAACCCTTGCCGTTTGCCCAGAGCCGGAGCGCGACTATTCCTAGCTCAGCCGACAGCGCCAGGGGTCCAACGAATCCTGATCAAGGTGTGAGAAGGCATGAGAAAGCTGGTCGCAGGAAAGCTTCACGGCATCCACGTCACCGAGGCGAACCTCAACTACCATGGGTCGATCACGCTTGATCCGGACCATTGCGAGGAAGCCGGTATTCTGCCGATGGAGTTCGTCGAGATCTGGAACAAGAACTCCGGGGCGCGCATCTCCACCTATGTCATCCTCGGTGAGCGCGGATCCAGGTGTTGCATCCTCAACGGTGCGGCCGCACGGACTTGCCAGCCCGGGGACCAGATCATCATTTGTAACTCGGTCCATCTGGATGAAAGCCGGCTTACCTCTTTAAAGCCGAAGATTCTGACCTTCGACGAGAACAACCATGTGCGAAATCGGCTCAGCTACTCGGTCGGGGTCGATGCATCAGGCAAATACACCTTCGACATCCTCGATGAGGCTGAGACGGCATTGCCGATACCGCTCATGGTGTCCGGCGGCTGACAGGATTCGGGCTTTCCCACGCCGCAGCTCATTTGACAGCGGCCAATGATTGCCGGATCGTTTGGTAGCTTGGTCACCGCGAGAGGCAGGAAACGATCCGCACAGAATCCATAGGCTCAAGGCTCTCGTAGAACTCTCCTGTGCCAGGCACTCAACGCAAATCGGGAGGATGGCATGAGCGACCACGTCTACAAGAAAGTGGAACTCGTTGGGAGTTCCAAGACTTCCGTAACTGAGGCAATCGAGACTGCGATTGCACGCGCCTCAAAGACCATGAGAAATCTCGAATGGTTTGAAGTTGATCAGATTCGGGGGCACATCAAGGATGGTGAAGTCGCTCACTATCAGGTGGTCGTAAAGGTCGGGTTTCGGATCGACGAATGAAAAGCCAGCTTGGCGCCACGGCTACTCGGTTGCCTGGGGCGGCGAATGGCTCACGATGAGCCCCCGGCCAGCGATCCGGGGGCCCGTCCGGTTAGGGACGGCGGCGTTTGGCCGCCGCTGTCAGGGGAACTCGACAAGCTTTCGCGGCGCCCGAAGGAAAGCAGTTCGCGCGTGTAGGGATCAGCCGGCGCGCTGATCACCTCTTTGGTTCTTGCGAACTCGACGACATCGCCGCGCCGCATGACCAGAAGCGTGTCGGAGATATGCGCCACGACCTTCAGGTTATGGGTTACGAAGAGCATCGACAGCCCGTGCCGTTCCTTCAGGTCCGAGAGGAGATTGAGGATCTGTGCCTGCACCGACACGTCGAGCGCCGACGTCGGCTCGTCGAGGATGAGCAGGCTCGGCTCCAGCGCCAGCGCGCGGGCGATCGCCACGCGCTGGGCCTGGCCGCCGGAGAGTTCGCGTGCACGCCGGTCGAGGAAATCGGCGGGTAGCCCGCAGTCGGACAAAAGGCCCGCGATCTTCTTGCGCATGGCCGGGCCCTGCCGGCCGCCTTGCGCCAGGATCGGCTCGGCAAGGATCTCGGCGATGGTCAGGCGCGGGCTCAGGGAGAGGAACGGGTTTTGCAGCACGACCCCGATCTTCTGGCGCTCGCGACGCAAGGCTCTGCCCTTCAGCGCCAGCCAGTCCTGCCCTTCGAGGCGAATTTGCCCGCTTTCGACCGGAAGCAGCCGCAGGATGGCCCGCAGCAGGCTTGTCTTGCCGGAGCCGCTTTCGCCGACGATGCCGAGTGTCTCGCCCCTGGCCAGGCGAAAGCTCGCGCCGTTGACCGCGGGCTTCGGGCGAGCGGCAAAGAGACCGGCGCGGTAGCGGATGATGAGGTTGTCGACGTCCAGTATCGGGGTGGTCATGCCGCGTCCTCCGGCAAATGGCACAGCCAGCGATGCGCGCCACGGCTGCGTGCCGGCGGCGGCGTGACCGTGCACGTCGGCAGCACCTTCGGACATCGGGGCGCAAAGGCGCAGCCTGCGATCGCCGAGCGCGGCGCCGGGATGGAGCCTTCGATCGCCGCAAGCCGCGCGCCCTGCGGCGCTGCGTCGGGAAGTGCGGCGAGCAGGGCGCGGGTATAGGGATGACCGGGGTTCTGCAACACGGCATCGACCGGGCCGGTCTCGATGGAGCGGCCTGCATAGAGCACGGTGGCGCGATCGCACGCTTCGGCGATGACGTCCATGTCGTGGGTGATCATCAAGACGGTGAGCCCGCGCTCGGTCACCAGCCCGCGTAGCAGCGCCAGGACCTGTGCGCCGACCGAGACGTCGAGAGCGGTGGTCGGTTCGTCGGCAATGAGGAAATCGGCCCCGGTTGCCAGTGCCTGGGCGATGACGACGCGTTGCTGCATGCCGCCGGACAGCTGATGCGGATAGCTGCGCAACACCTTCTCCGGATCCGGCAGCCCGGTCGCGGCAAGCAGATCGATCGCCTCCTTGCGCCGGGCTCGGTGCGGCAGGTCGCGATGGGCGCGGATCACATCGTCCATCTGGGTGGCGATGCTGAGCACGGGATTGAGAGCGGCGGCGGGATCCTGGGCGATCATGCCGATCCGCCGTCCACGCAGGTGCGCTGCGTGCTCGCGAAGGTCCTCGCCGTCGAAATGGAACCGTTCGGCAACGATGCGTGCGCCCTTCGGGGCAAGGCCGAGGACCGCCATCCCGGTCATGGTCTTGCCGCAGCCGGATTCGCCGATGACGCCGTGGATCTCGCCGCGCTCGATCTCAAGGCTGACGGCGCGCACCGCGTGAACGTCGCCATCCGATGTCGGGATGCTAACCGAGAGGTTGCGGATATCAAGCAGAGGCACGGGCGGTCCCTCCCTTGCGGTCGCGAAGCGCGTCGCCGAGCACGCTGAACGCGAGCGCGATGACGAAGATGGTCAGGCCCGGCATGGCCGAATACCACCAGCGTGCGGGGAAGAACTTCCGGCCGGCATCGACCATCTGACCCCAGTCCGCGGTCGGCGGCAACACGCCGAGGCCGAGGAAGGAGAGGGCAGCGGCGGTGAGCAGCGCCGGACCGACATCGAGCGCTGCCTGCACGGTGAGCGGCCTGCCGGTCGCCGGCAGGATATGGCGAAGGATGATGCGCCAATGCGAGACTCCGGCGAGCTGTGCCGCCTCGACATAGGGCTGGCCACGCAGCACCAGCACCTCCGCGCGGGCGAGCCGCGCATACCAGGGCCACCAGGTGACCGCGACGGCGATGACGCTGTTGAGAAATCCCGGCCCGAGCGCGGCGGCCATCAACACCGCCAGAAGCAGCGCGGGGAAGGCGAGGAAGACGTCGGTGCCGCGCATCAGCGCCTCGTCGATCCAGCCCCCGAAGTAGCCGGCGGCAAGACCGATCGGCAGTCCGATCAGCAAGGAGAATGCGACGATCAGGATGCCGTTCGTCAGCGAGACGCGGGTGCCGTAGACAATGCGGCTGAGGATGTCCCGGCCAAGATGGTCGGTCCCCAGCCAATAGTCCGCAGAAGGCGGCGAGAGCTTGGCCACGACGTTCGGGCCGCCGGCTCCCTGCAGGGGATAGGGCGCGATCCACGGTGCGAGCGCAGCAAGGAGCACGAAAAATAGGACGATGAAAAGGGCGAGGGTGCCCGGCCAGCCGAGGCGTTGGATGAGCTTCTTCATGACAGCGCCACCCGTGGGTCGACAAGGGCCTGGGTTATATCGATCAAGAGGTTCATCACGACATAGCAGATCGTCACGACCATCGTGACCGCCGCGATGACCGGGAAGTCCTTGGCGAGGATCGCTTCGGAGACGTAGCGGCCGAGACCCGGCCAGGCGAAGATGATCTCGATGAGCACTGCGCCGGTCAGGGCATAGGCGAAGGAGAGGCCGATCACCGTCAGAGCCGGTCCCATGGCATTCGGCAGCGCGTGACCGAACAGGATGCGCGGTTCGGAAAGGCCGAGTGCTCGGGCAGCAAGGATATGCCGGCGCTCGAGGATCTCGATGATCGCCGAGCGGGTCAGCCGCATGGCGACGCCGGCAGGATAGGAAGCGAGTGTCAACGCCGGCAGGATCAGGTGTGTCAGGGCGTCGCCGAATGCGTCGAGACGGCCGGCGATGAGTGCGTCGATCAGGTTGAACCCGGTTACCATCGGCAACGGCGCCGCAATCGCGATTTCTCTGGAAAGCCGGCCTGAAAGCGGCAGGATGCCAAGCCATTGCGCAAAGATGAGTTGAAGGATCATCGCCAGGAAAAAGGTCGGCATGGCGACGGCCGCGATGGAGCCGAAACTGCAGGCCCTGTCTGTCCATCCGCCTTGCCGCGCCGCGGCGATGACGCCGAGCGGAATGCCGATCAGGAGTGCGAGACCGGTCGAAAAGATGGCGAGCTCCAGAGTGGCCGGAAGATAGGCTCTGAGATCGTCTGCGATGAGGCGCCTGGACTTGTAGGAAATCCCGAAATCTGCGGACGCCATGGCGCCGGCGAACGTCGCGAAGCGGGCGGGAAGAGGCGCGTCGAGATTAAGCTCCTGGCGCGCCTTCTCGATCTGCTCAGCCGTAGGACGCGGGCCCGCATAGAGCGCTGCGGGGTCCGACGGAACGACCTGTGCCACCACGAAGACCAGGAAGGTCACCCCCACCAGGACGAAGGCGGAGAGGAACGTGCGGCGCAGGATGTAGCGTAGAAGTTCCATCAGACCCCCCGCGTGCCCTACCGGCTCAGTTCGTTGACGAAGGTGATGTGCCCGTAAGCCGGGTTGTCAGCATAACCCTTGATGTCCGCACGGATGATGTGGACGT
This sequence comes from Ensifer sp. MJa1, assembly GCF_037026475.1. Classification (NCBI taxonomy): domain Bacteria; kingdom Pseudomonadati; phylum Pseudomonadota; class Alphaproteobacteria; order Hyphomicrobiales; family Rhizobiaceae; genus Ensifer; species Ensifer sp. MJa1. Next base: position 9,367 of record NZ_JAKUMO010000046.1, read on the forward strand.
TCGGCTGGTCGAGCATGAAGATCGCTGCCGCGTCCTCGATGATCCTGCGCTGCGCTTCGATGAACAGCGCTTCGGCCTTGGCGCGGTCGGTGCCCGAGAGCTTGGCCGCTTCATCGATCTTGGCATCCACCTCCGGGTTGGAATAGTAGCCGAGATTGAAATTCGGCTTCTCTTCGCTGCGGAACAGGTTGAACAGATAGTCGTAAGGGGTGACGAAGGTCGGCCACCAGAACATGACGAAAATGTCCTGTGCGGCCTCGGGGTTTGACTTGCCGAGTTGCCACTGTGCCTCCCACGCCATCGGCTGCAGCTTCAGCGTGATGCCGAGCGTTTCGAGATTAGCCTTCCAGAGTTCGCCGGCGACCGCCTCGATCGCCTGGGACGTGGAATAGGTCATCACCAGTTCCAGGCCCGGCTCGATACCCTCTTCGGCAAGCAATGCCTTGGCGGCTTCCAGATCGGTCTTCGGGATCGGCGCATTGGCGTCGTGGCCCCAAATGCCGGCCGGCACGACGCCCTTGGCGCGCGTGCCGAAACCGCTCGTTCCCGCCGCGATCACATCGTCATAGGGAAAGGCGAGCGACAGGGCCTGACGCACCTTCACCTTGTCGAGCGGCGCCCGCTTCACATTGTAGAGGCCGAACAGCGTTTCGAAGGAAGGGTTCACGACCACGTTCAGGTCGGGATTGGACTTCAATGCCTCAAGATTTTCGTAGGGAAGGCTGTAGGTCCAGTCGGCCTGGCCGCTCTCGATCATGTTCTGGGCGAGCGTCGCATCCTCGACGATCTCGAACGATATCGTCTGGAAGGCGCCATCCGGCACCTTGCCCCAATAGCCTTCGACCCGGTCGAGAACGGCGCGCTGGCCGGGCTCGTAGCGCGAGATCTTGAACGCTCCGGTCCCTGCATCGTTGCCGGTGTTGAACCAGGACGCTTCCTTGCCGTGCGAGGAAGGGGCGTAGATCCAGGCGGCGAAGCCAGCTGACGCGATGAGGTCGAGCGGTTGCGGCTCGGAGAGCACGAAGACCACCTTCAGCGGTTCCGGCGTTTCGATGGAGGAAACCGGGCCCCAGATGAAGGAGGCGCCGCCACCGATCTTCTTGGTCCGTTCGATCGAGCCTTTCACCGCCTGCGACGTCAGCGGGCTGCCGTCATGGAACTTGACGCCATCGCGAAGGGTGAACGTCCAGGTCTTGCCGTCGGCACTGACCTCCCAGGACGTGGCGAGCAGCGGCTCGATCCTGGCTTCCGCGGAGTCCGTTGCCGGAATATAGCGCGTCAGACCTTCGTAGACATTGGCAAGCACCGCGCCGTCGTTGGAAAACGAAGTGGCCGGGTCCAGCTCCGGAAAGCTCGTCGGATAGGCGAGCGTGAAGATGCTGCTCGTGCCCTCAGCCATCGCGAAGTTCCAGCGCGACGCGGCGGCTGTGGCGAGAGCGGTGAGGGCAGCGGCTTTCAGGAAATTGCGGCGGTTCATGTCGGGCTCCCAAATCGAGTTCTGGAGGGGCGGACGCTTAGGCGTCTTCTTTGTAATGGGGTACGGCAGGCGCATCCGCAGACACGCCCATGGGCACGAAGTCGAAATCGTAGCCAAAGGCGCGCGGGCCGACGGAGGCGAGCGCGATCTCGCTGCGAAGCAGGACCGGTGCCGGCATGGAGAGGACGTCGATGCGCAGGCCGTAGCGCAGTTCTTCCGTGCCGATCGCCCGTCCGGTCTCCGAGTCCACGATGCAGATCAGGTCCGGCACCATGGTGATGATCTCTTCGCCTTCGCGCGCGATCAGATATTCGTTCTGGATGTCGACGGTCAGCGTGCGGCCAGCATCTGTGTCCAGCCCCGCAACGGTGAGCTTGCCGCGGGTGAAGCCCGCCATGACGCGGCGACTGATATCGGTCACCTTGCCGCGCATCAGCCGCACGCCACCGGACTGCTTCAAAATGGCCTCGACCGGATCCTCCTTGGCCGCGCGTGCGTTCATCACCGCGTCCCCGAGGCTCCAGGCCTGGCTGGTGGTGTGGGGCACGCCGAAACGGCGGACGAATTCACCCGACATCGGCGCCGTCGTCATCAGCGCCGTGCATCCCATGGCGATGGTGCTGGCGCGCAGCAGCTTTTCCAGCATCTTCGGCGTGGTGGCGTCGGTAACGACGAGCACGTTGCCGTCGGCGTCGGCGAGCGCTGCCGGCTGCACGGCCTGGCCGTGGATAAAGAATGTCGTCATCTGCACTTCCGGGAAGGCCCGCCCCATGCCGTCGGCATCGACGACCGGCAGGTCGACCATTGCTGCCGTCAGCATCGGCGCGATGCCGTTGCCGCCACCGACTTCGTCACCGAGCAGGGCATCGACCTTGCGGCCCAAATGCCGTTCGAGCGCGTTCAGAAGGCGAACACCCTCGCTGCCTTCGGGGATCTTTTCGATGCCCACGGTCGGGGCACCGATGCCGCCGATACCCAGGATCTGGGCATCCGGCGCCATGTCGGCCGGCCGCACCATGCGAATGCGCTTGCCTTCGCGCAGGAGCGCCTTGGCGCGCAGCAGGCCGTGATAGGTGCTGCCGCCGCCGCCGGTGCCCAGAATGCCGCAGCCGATGGCGATGCGATCGATATCCGCTTCGCTGAGCGTCCAGTACTTCATGCCCGCAACTCCCCAATCACTTTCGCAGCGACGCGAACGGCATTGCCGGGCAGGTAGGCCAGCGGCGTCTCTTCGATTTCGGCAAGGGTGGTGGTCTCGGCATCGGCGCCGGCCTCGACTGCGCGCGCCCGTGCCTCCGCAACGATGGATTTGAGTGCGATTTCCCGTGTGGTGCCTTCCAGCGAAACGACGCTGTCCACCTCGCCCGACACTTGCGCGATTGCCGCACCGATGGCGTTCGCCGAACCGAAATGATCCGGCTTCAGCGAAACGGAGGTTCCCTCCAGCAGTCCCTCGACCAGCACCGAGCCGCCGCCGACAAGAATGGCGGGGATCGGATCGGCGCTTGGCTTCATGCGGTCGAGCACCGTTTCGATGCTGGCCCTCATCTGCGCCAGCAGCTGCTGCGCGAATTCCGGCGTGATATGGTTGAGACGGTTGCGGTCGCCAAGGTCGGCGAGGCCGGCGGCAACGGCGATATCGGTTGCCGTCAAAGTGTCGCCGCCGAAGCAGAGGGCCTTTTCCGGAAGGCGGAAACCGACCGAATCCGGGCCGATCGTCGAAGACGCGCCCGGGCGCACGATGCTGCCGCCGCCAAGGCCGAAGGAATAGACATCAGGCACGCGGAAATTGGTCGGCACGCCGCCGATCTCCGCGCCCTCGCTGCGGGTGCGCGGGAAGCCGGCGACCAGCATACCGATATCCGTGGTGGTGCCGCCGATGTCGATGACCGCAGCGTCGGAGAGCCCGGTGAGGAACGCCGCGCCACGCATGGAGTTGGTCGGTCCGGAGGCGATCGTGAAGACCGGATAACGTTCGGCGAACTCGGCCGCCATCAGCGTGCCGTCGTTCTGTGTCAGGTAGAGCGGGCAGGTGAGGCCGAGCTCGGCGAAGGCCGAGCGGAAGGCGCCAACCGTCTCACGCCCGAGTGTATGGAGGCTCGCGTTGAGAATGGTCGCATTTTCGCGGGGCAGGAGGCCGGTGCGACCGACGCGGTGCGACAGGCTGATTGCCGCCCCCGGCATTTCCTCGGCAACGATTTCCGCCGCGTCGTTTTCCATTTTCGGATCGACCAGTGCGAAGACCGAGCAGATCGCAACGGCCAAGATGCCACGCGCTCGCCAATCGCGGCACGCTGCGCGGATCGCGAACTCATCGAGCGGTGCAATCTCCGAACCGTCATAGTTGACGCCGCCGCCAACGAGCGCGGCACCGCCGTCGACGATCGGGCGAAGCGTGTCGGGCCAGTCGATCATTGGCGGCAGCGAGCGCGTCGCCGCGCCGCAAAGCCTGAGCACGCCGACCTTTTCAAGATGCCGGCCCTCGACGATGGCATTGAGGAAATGCGTCGTGCCGATCATCACCGCATTGACCGCACCGGCAGAAACGCCGGCTTCGGCCAGCACCGTACGGATCGCTGCGCTGACGCCCGATGTCACGTCCGCTGTGGTCGAGGATTTTACCGTGGCCAGGACCTTGTCGCCGCGCAGCAGCGCCGCGTCCGTATTGGTACCGCCGACATCCACTCCAATACGAAGCATGGTCTATCCCTTTTTCTTGCCGCCGAGGTCCGTGCCGCGGCTGATCGCGGTCGTCCTCGTGCCGAATACCTTGTAGAGGCGCAGCACGACCGAGCTCGTGACGCGCTTGACGCCGGGCAGTTTGCCCAGTTCCTGATCGATGAATTCAAGCAATGCGGCATGGTCGGAAACGAAGAGCGAAGCGCTGAGGTTCGCCGTGCCGCTCGTGGCGGCGAGGTAGCCAATCTCGTCGTATTCGGCGAGCAGGATGGCGACCTCCTCCTGCTTGCCCGGCTCGACCTCGATCAGAAGCTCGACCTGAACGTCGCGTCCAAGTGCTACCGGATCGGGAATGGCGCCGATGACGATCATCTTTTCCTGCAGCAGTCCGGCGATGCGGTTGCGGATCGTGCGCTCCGAGACGCTGCCGATCCGGCCGGCGATTTCGGCAGCCGAAAGGCGCCCGTCTTCGGAGAGATAGCGGATAATCTCGCGGTCCAGATCATCGACGAGGTAGCGTTGGGTCATTGCCGGTTCCGTTTCAGCCTTGTTGAGGCGAGTAAATTTCCGAAACGGAATTGTGTCAAGAATATTTCAGTCGATGCCGGCGATTATTTCCAAATATATCCTGAATGTGGCTCTTTATATGCATGGCGTTGCCGAATCGGCATTCAGGGTCGAAACGTTGTCGGCGCACATCCCGCTCTGCCGGGGAACCGAAACACGAGCTGGAGCAGAGCGCTTCGGACAGGCGCGGTCGGTTCGCTTCTCCTTAAGGCCCCGCAGCAAATGCCTTTACCGGCGATTCCTTCAGCCATAGATTTTTTCGCGGATGCAATCGGCGCCCGTGGGGGTCAATCGCGCAACGGTGGAGGGAGTGGTGACGGAATTCACCTGGTTGAACGAGCCTCGGGACTGGAATGTCGAAGACGGCGTGCTGACACTCACGACGGAGGCGAACACCGATTTCTGGCAGGCGACCTTCTATGGCTTCCGGCGCCATTCCGGGCACGCCAGATTGCAGCCGGTGGGCGGAGACTTTTCCGCGTCGGTTGTCGTGCGCGGCGATTATCGGGAGCTCTACGATCAGGCCGGGCTCCTGCTCATCATTGACGAAACCCATTGGCTGAAGACCGGCATCGAATTCACCGATGGCCTGATGCATTTTTCGGTTGTTGTCACGAATGGAACATCGGACTGGTCAGTCATCCCGCTGCCGCAAGCGCAGTCGGATGCCGAAGTGCATATCCGAGTGACGCGGCATGACGCGGCGGTCAGGATCCAGTTCCACCTTGGCAGTGGCGTTTGGCAGATGGCGCGCCTATGCCCGTTTTCTCACTGCGATGCGCAGATTGGAGCCATGGCTTGCTCTCCCGAGCGTGAGGGCTTCACCGCATGCTTCGAAGCATTCACCCTCGGACCTGCGATACCGCGCGACCTGCACAGCGCATAGAAGGTCGAAGCGTCGGCAATCAGCCGGTCTTTTCAAGGATCCTGCGTGCCCGTTCGATGATCGGGGTGTCCACCATGCGATCGCCCAGCTTGAAGGCGGCCCTGCCCTCGACCGCCGCGGCCTCAGCGGCCTCGACCACTGAACGGGCCCAGGCGACCTTTTCCTTGGACGGAGAGAACGCAGCGTTCATAATGGCGACCGCAGAAGGGTGAATGCAGGTCGCTCCGTCAAAACCGTGACTGCTTGCTTCGCGTGCAGCCAGTTCGAGGGCATCGCGATCCTGATAGTCGGCAATGGTCGTCAGGGTGCCGAACGACAGCTTGCCTTCGGCCTTCGCCGCCAGATGAACCAACAGCTTGGGTAAACGCAAGACCTCCGGAAGCGGGTCGGCGCCCATGCCGGTTGCGAGATCTTCCCCACCGGTCAAGAGGCCGAGCACGCGTTGGTGGCGTGCGATTGATCGCGCCTCCAGCACGGCGCCTGCATCCTCCAGCATCGCCAAGAAATGGAGCGGCTCGCGCGCGCCTTTGCGCTCCTCCCCGTCAAGCCAATCGGCAAGTTCGCTGAGCGAACCGGCTGCGCTCGTCTTCGGAACGAAGAGCCCGAAAGCGCCGGCGCGGCAAGCAGCCACTGCATCGTCCTTCTGCAATTCCGGCTCGGCGTTGACACGGACAAAGACCTTGCCGCCGTTTCGGCCGACAGCGGGTATCGCCTCGAGCAACTTCGCGCGGGCCGTCAACTTTTCCTCCGGCAGAACGGAGTCTTCGAGGTCGAGGACAATCGCGTCGGCACCCCGCTCGTGCGCCTTTGCGATGAAGCGTTCGGAGTTCCCCGGAACGTAGAGCAGCGATCGCAGCCTCATGCTGCCTTACCTCTTTTCAACGCGCCCGCGTGGATGAGAAGCTGCCCGGGCGCAGGTGATGCGGATATGGTTGTCATGCT
>NZ_JAKUMO010000047.1:0-14553 GCF_037026475.1 Ensifer sp. MJa1
CCGGTCAGAACAAAACCGAACCCAAGGAAAGCCGCCAACTCAAGGCGTTCTGCCCCTTGCGTTCTTTCATTGGAGAAGATCATGACAGTTGCAGGCAACAGCGCTGCTGCCATAGACCTTAAGTTCGAGGTCGCGCTCATTCCTGTCGCCGATGTGGACCGGGCCAGGCGATTCTACAGCGACCTCGGTTGGCGGCTCGACGCGGACTTTCCGGTCGGCGACACTTTTCGTGTGGTGCAGTTCACTCCGCCCGGTTCGCCAGCGTCCATCCACTTCGGCACGGGGCTGACCTCGGCGGCGCCCGGCTCTGCAAGTGGTCTTTATCTCGTTGTCTCCGACATCGAGGCCGCGCGCGCTCAGCTCATTGAACGCGGCGCCAAGGTGAGCGAGGTTTTCCACCGGGAAGGCCCGGGAAAGCCGGCGATCAACGGGCGCGATCCTGCGCGTCGCAGCTATCGCTCCTACGCGACATTCAGCGATCCCGACGGCAATGGCTGGTTGCTTCAGGAGGTCACCGAACGGCTTCCCGGCCGTGTGGATGGCGATACGACGGCCTTCGCTTCTGTGCCTGACCTGGCGGCGGCGCTGCGCCGAGCGGCCGCTGCACATGGCGAGCACGAGAAGCGCAATGGCGGCCAGCACGATCACAATTGGCCGGATTGGTATGCGGCGTACATGGTCGCGGAGCATGCGGGAAAACCGCTTCCCGAATGAGCCTTTGCTGCCACGGCGACGTTTCTCCCATGGCGCAAATGTTATATATACGGCCATTCGAGACAACGGGTGTGATATGCACAAGATCGGCTATGTCGTCTTTCCAGGCTTTCAGCTCATGGGGTTTGCGGCAGTCACCGCGTTCGAGATCGCCAATCTCACGCTCGAGCAGCAGGCCTACGACATAGCCTTGCTCTCGGAGGCCGGAGGCGAGGTCAAATCGTCTGCCGGCTTCGGCGTGGTAACCAAGGCCTTCGACGAAACCGAATACGATACGGTCATGTTTGGCGCCGGGACTGAGATCGAGCCGGTGACCCCGGGGCTGGTCAGTTTTGCGCGCCACGCTTTGCAAGCGTCGCGCCGCGTGGCTGCCCCCTGTACCGGCGCCTTCATCCTTGCCGAATCCGGGTTGCTGGATGGGCGCCGGGCGACAACACACTGGGCCTTTGCCCGCCAGCTTCGCGACCGCTTTCCGCATGTGAAGGTCGAGGAAGACCGCATCTTCATCGTCGACGGCAGCGTGTGGACGTCCGCGGGCATGACGGCCGGCATCGACCTTGCTCTCGCCATGGTCGAGAAGGATCACGGCGAGGAGATTGCCCGTTCGGTGGCGCGCAAGCTCGTGGTCTATCATCGGCGCGCCGGGGGGCAGTCGCAATTCTCGGCCTTGCTTGAGCTGGATCCAAAGTCGGACCGGATCCAGCGATCGGTCAATTATGCCCGGGCCAACCTGCGCAATGTGCTATCGGTGGATGAACTGGCAGATGCCGCCGGCCTGAGTCCGCGCCAGTTCAGCCGGGCCTTCCGCGCCGAGACCGGTCAGTCACCGGCCAAGGCGGTGGAAAATCTGCGCGTCGAGGCGGCACGGTTGATGATGGAGCAGGGACGTCACTCCATGGACGTGATCGCTGAAGAGACGGGCTTTTCCGACAGCGATCGCATGCGCCGCGCTTTCCTGCGCACGCTCGGTCAGCCACCCCAGACCATCCGGCGCAATGCGCGCGAAGGCGTGATCTGACCCGGCGGCAGTCCGGTGCCATCCAACAACCGCGCGAATTGTATCACGATGTATCCGCGGTCCACCTTCTTACGTGTGCTTTCAACTTGCCATGTTGGGCACATGGCCGGGATACATCACTACCCCATTGCTGGCACCAGTTCATATCGTAGGAAGGAAGATCAATGTCGGACCAGATCAATCACCCGCGGCGGCGGTTCCTCGGAAAGGTCGCCCTCGCACTGGCTGCCGCTCCGCTGGTTTCGACAGGTGCTGCTGTCGCCCAATCGGGGAACGACGAAGCGCCACGCCTGCCGAAGGTTACTCCGGGCACCAACACATCTTTTCCGGCGATCAAGCAGGTTGATGCGGGTGCCCTGAACGTTGGCTATGCCGAACTCGGCGCGAGCGACGCACCGGTGGTCATCCTGCTGCATGGTTGGCCCTATGACATTCACACCTATGTCGATGTCGCCCCCTTGCTGGCGACAGCCGGCTACCGGGTGATCGTCCCCTATCTGCGTGGTTACGGCACGACCCGGTTCCTGTCCGCCGATACGCCCCGCAACGGTCAGCAGGCGGTGATCGCAACCGATATCATTGCCTTGATGGACGCGCTCAAGATCGAGAAAGCCGTCATCGGCGGTTGCGACTGGGGTGCGCGGACGGCGAACATCATCGCGGCGCTCTGGCCTGAGCGTTGCAAGGCCCTGGTCTCCGTCAGCGGTTACCTGATCGGCAGCCGCGAAGTGAACAAGAAGCCCTTGCCACCGCAAGCCGAGCTTTCCTGGTGGTACCAGTTCTATTTTGCCACCGAGCGCGGACGCGCCGGTTACGAACAGAACCGCAAGGAATTTGCCAAGTTGATCTGGAAGCTTGCGTCGCCCAAGTGGAATTTCGACGACACCACCTTCGATCGGAGCGCTGCGGCGCTCGACAACCCCGACCACGTCGACATCTCCATTCACAACTACCGCTGGCGGCTGAGCCTCGCCGAGGGGGAGGCGGCCTACGACGATCTGGAGCAGCGGCTTGCCCAGTTCCCAACGATCGGGGTGCCGACCATCACGCTGGAAGGCGACGCCAACGGTGCTCCGCATCCGGATCCGGCCGCTTACGCCAAGAGGTTTACAGGCAAGTACGAACATCGCCTGATCACGGGCGGCATCGGGCACAATCTGCCGCAGGAGGCGCCACTGGCCTTCGCCGAGGCCATCCTGGACGTGGACCGGCTCTAGCCACTTTCCCTACGCCGGAATATCGGCGGCGCGGGACCGGAAATCACGGTCCCGCGCTTTCTTGCATTGCGCGATGTCGCAGTGGCCCGGTGTAAGCCCGGAAGGCGAGACCCGGCGCATTGGGGAAGGTGCCTGATGGTGCGACGGCGCGCAGGCCAGGCCGCCCGCAACGGGGCAACAACGCCCCTTACGCGGGCCTTCGTATCAGTTTGTATCGGCGCACCGTTCTTCGGGGAGATTCCTACATTTCCGGGCGATCACGAAACATCCGATACACGTGCGAAGCGCCAAGTGTGTCTCGACAGTCGGACAGGGCAATCGGGCCCGACATCAACAATCTGTCGAAAGGAAGATCGTCATGAGTGAAGCTGAGAAGGTACTCTACACAGGCAGAACCCACACGACCGGCGGCCGCGAGGGCGCGTCCCGGAGCAATGATGGACAACTGGACATCAAGCTTTCCTCGCCCGGCAGCTCCCGGCCAGGGACGAACCCGGAGCAGCTTTTTGCTGCCGGTTGGTCGGCATGTTTCATCGGAGCCATCGGTCTTGCTGCCGGCCAGCAGAAGGTTGCGCTTCCGGCCGACGTCGCCGTCGACGCCGAAGTCGATCTGCGCAACCGCGACGGCGGCTACTTCCTGCAGGCGCGGCTGAACGTCAGCCTGCCGGGGCTTGATGCCGATGTCGCACGCCAACTGGTCGATGCAGCCCATCAGACCTGCCCTTATTCCAAGGCAACCCGTGGAAACATCGACGTGACCATCAATCTCGTCTGACACCGACACGCCCGCACAGGGCACAAACGATCGCAGCGGCGGCCATCTAGGCCGCCGCTTTTCGTTTGGGCTCTTCTGTTTGGGGTTGGCCAGGCAGCTCTGCCACTCGTCTCGCAGCCGGCATCAACCATGGCCTGCGGCTGCAACTTTGCCCTTCAAGCCTGCGGCAGGCGAATGACAAGTTCGACTTCGAGCCCGCCGCCATCGCGGTTGCGAAGCGTCAACGCGCCGCTGATCGAGGCTGCCAGTTCCTGGGCGATCGCCAGGCCGAGGCCTGTTCCGCCGGTGTCGCGGTTCCGGGAGTTCTCGAGCCGGAAGAACGGCTTCAGCACCGCGTTCAACTGATCTTCAGGAATGCCCGGACCGCGATCGAGCACCTTGATGGTCACCCTGTCTTCGGCGGGCCGCCGGACTTCGATCATGGCGCTGCCGCCGAATTTCAGAGCGTTGTCTACGAGGTTGGTCAGGATGCGGCGCAGCGCCTGCGGGCGCGTCATGATCGAACCGCCATCGATTTCCTCTGCGGTGACCGCCTTGCCGGTGTCCTGGTAATCGTAGACGAGGCTTTCGACAAAGGACGCGAGATCGATGCGCGTGGCCTTCTCGACATTGCCGTGGGCGCTGCGCGCATAGGCAACGCCTTCCTTCACCAGGCTCTCGATCTGCGCCAGATCCTGAATGAGTTTCTCCCGATCAGCGAAATCTTCTGCCATCTCGGCGCGCAGTTTCATGCGGGTGATCGGTGTCTGCAGATCATGCGATATCGCGGCAAGGATCTGCACGCGCTCTTCCAGATACTGTGCGATCCGGTCGCGCATGGCGTTGAAGGCCGTAGCGGCATAGGCGACTTCGCGCGGACCGCTCTCGCTCAGTCGCGGCGTGTTGCGGTTGGGATCGAGCGTATCGGCGGCCGCGGCAAGGTTGACCAGCGGCCGAACGGCCTGGCGTACCGCAAACCAGCTGCACAAAATAAGGAGCATTAGCTGCGCCACCAGGACGAAGGGCAGCCAATCGGCCAATGGCATGACGCCTTGAGGGTTCACGTCGATGGTCAAGGGTGAGCCATCGCTCAAGGTCAGATGTCCCTGAAGGTGACGGCGGGGGCCCGGGATATCGACGACCGTGACCGGATATTGCAGGCCGATCGCACGCTCGATCTTGGAGGCAATTTCGGCGGCGGTCGCATCAAGCGTCGGATTTCCCGGAAGGCCCGGGCCGAGAACGAGATTATAGTTGCCGCGGTCCAAACGGTCGAGCCATTCGGGACGTTCGGCGGCCGGCAGGCGGTCGAGAATGGCGATCGATGTGGCGATGTCGTTTTCGAGCGTGTTGAACATGACCGATTTGGCCGACGTGTAGCGTTCGAAGAACAGCACGGTGAATGACATCACATGCGCGATCGCCAGGCCGGCGAGCAAAATAACAAAGAGCCGCGCCCTGAGGGTGCGCGGCCAAAGTCGGATGCTCCAGCGTTCCGTGTCTGCCGTCATTCGCGGGCCTCGACGATTTCGATCGGCACTGAAAAGACATAGCCTTCGCTGCGCACGGTCTTGATGTAGATCGGCTCACGGGCATCGTCGCCAAGCCGCTGCCGCACCCGGCTGACGAGCAGATCGATCGACCGATCAAACAGCTCGGCTTCGCGCCCCTGCGTCAAATTGAGAAGCTGATCACGGTTGAGCACGCGTTGGGGGTGGTCGATGAAGACCCGAAGCAGCCGGTACTCGGCGCCGCTCAGCGCAATCACCGTGCCGTCAGCGTCGATGAGATGTCGTGCCGTCGTGTCGAGCTTCCAGCTGCCGAAGCGCAGCAGCTGTCCGGCCTCCGAGACTTGCAGATTGGGCGGCAACATGCGCGCGCGCCTGAGCACCGCCTTGATGCGGGCCAGCAGTTCCCGTGCCGAAAACGGCTTCGACAGATAGTCGTCCGCGCCCATTTCGAGGCCAAGGATGCGGTCCATTTCGTCCGAGCGTGCCGTCAGCATGATGATCGGGATCGTCTTGTGCCTACCGGCACGCAGTTCGCGGCTGAGTACCAGCCCGTCGTCGCCCGGCATCATCACATCGAGGACGATGAGATCGACGGTGTTTCCCTCGAGAAAGGCGCGCATCTGCCGCCCATCGGCAACGGTGGTGGTGCGCAAGCCATTTTTCTTGAGGTAGCTCGAAACGAGCTCCCGGATCTCTCGATCGTCGTCCACGATCAGTACATGGTCGATGTGTTCCATCGATGGGCTCCTTCGATCCCGCCCGGCGCCAGCAAGTTGACCGATGGTCATTCGGCCGGTGGCCGGGACCTGCTGCTGGCACCATTGGCGCTGCGGATGTGTCCTCGGTATGTTTTCCTCATCCAGACTTGCATGGGAGTGTATTGCAAGCAGGGGCGGATACATTTCGACACAATTTCTCGAGGGCCGGTGGCGGTACGTTCAAGGTTCGCGGCGGCTTGGCCGTACCCGAAGACCGCAAAAACCCGCCGCTTATGGGAGAGCGGCGGGGTTACATGAAACGGATCGGCGGGCAGCGTCAGCCTTTTGCCTGCGCCGCGCGTTGGGCACGATATTGTACGGTTGGCAGGCCGCCCCAGCCCCAGTTGTCGAGATCGACCTCTTCAATGACCACATAGGTCGATTCCAGCGGCTTGTTGAGCACATCGAGCAACACCTGGCTGACGCCCTTGATGATCTCAGCCTTTTCTTCGGCCGTGACCGCATTGCGGCCGGGCGCGCTTCCTTCACGGGTGACCTGAACTGTTACGATCGGCATGATCGTCTCCTTTTCAAAGTTGGACTCCTCGCAGCACCGTGGGGTGCCTGATTGATCGGCAATTACTGTGCCATCAGCAGGAGCGGCCGGCGCTACCGCCACCGGCCGTCCGCTCGTGATCGCGCCTACCAGCGCCCGGCGTTCTGGCCACCGTCGACATGGAGGATCTCGCCCGTCACGAAACCGGCGCCTTCCAGGTAGAGAACGGCGTCGACGATATCGCGGATTTCGCCCATCCGGCCGACCGGGTGCAGTGTGGAGAGCGCCTCATGCGTTTCCGGCGGGTGCATCGGGGTCTTGATGATGCCCGGAGAGACGGCGTTGACGCGCACGCCACTCTTTGCGAACTCGATGGCGAGCGACTGAGTTACCGAGTTCAGGCCACCCTTGGTCAGCGATGCGAGTGCGGCCGGCACACCGGCGATCGGCTGGTTGACGAGGCTGGTGGTGATGCTGACGATGTGGCCGGAGCCCTGCTTCAGCATTTCGGCGGCGGCACGCTGGGTGATGTGGAAAAAGCCAGCGACGTTCACGCCGAAGTTCACGTCGTAGTCTTCCTGGGTGAATTCGGTGAACGGCCTGGCGGTGAAGACACCAGCATTGTTGACCAGGGTGTCGATGCGGCCGAACCGTTCCAGTCCCTTTCGGACCACCCGCTCGGCGGTCTGCGGATTGCTGATATCGCCGGCGATGCTGAGGATGCCGGCGTCTGCGCTCTCCTGAATGCTGCGAGAGGTGGCGATGACGCGGTAGTTGCGATCGCGATAAGCGCGAACCAGGGCGGCGCCGATACCCTGTGATGCACCGGTGATGATGGCGACCTTCTGCTCATTGCTCATGGACGTGATCCTTCTTCGATTGCAACGGGCGTTTGTTTGGCCCGTCCTTCGCCCTCGGCGTTGGTGCAATCAGAATTAGATCCAATCGAACTTCGAGAGAATTGGCGCGGCTAGGCAGTCAATCCGCCGAAAATCGGCATAATCAGGCGAGGGTGCCCGCTTCTGCGGCCATGCGTGCGAACTCGGTGCGCAGCCGGGGAACGGCGAAATCGGCAAAGGCGCGTACCTTTGGCACCGTCATGCGCCCCTGAGGTGCAAGAATATGGACCGGCATCGGCGGATACTCGGCATCAGGCAAGACGATCTTCAGGCGCCCGTCTCTCACGTAACTCGCGACGTGATAGGAATAGAGCCGGGTGAGGCCGGTTCCAGCGGCAGCGGAATCGACGGCGGCGCGTACGCTGTTGACGATGCATCGCGGGGTGAATTGCACCGTGCGCGGTATCAGGGAACCTTCGGCCGGCGGGAAAGTCCAGGACTCGAGGCCGAAATTCGTGAAGGCGACGATCTGGTGCTTGGCAAGATCGGCCGGCTCGTCAATGCGCGGATGGTTGGCGATGTAGCGGGGGGAAGCGACCACCACGCGCCTGACGTCGCCGCCGATGCGTGTCGAGATGAGCGAGGAGTCGGCCAGGTGGCCGATACGAAGCGCGATATCAACGCCTTCGTCCACAAGGTTCACGAAGCGGTCGAGCAGCAGCAGCCTTGCCGAAACCGCCGGATACTGATTGAGGAAATCGTCGAGGATCGGGCGCAGGACCTCTTCGCCGACGATCGGCGGAGACGATAACGTCAGTGTCCCGCGCGGGGCGGCCCGTTCTCCGCCGGCGAGCATGTCGGCCTCTTCCAGATCGACCAGAACCCGCCGGCAGGCCGCGGCATACCGCTGGCCCGCCTCGCTGAGTTTGAGCGAACGGGTCGTGCGGTGCAAGAGTTCAACCCCGACATGCGCTTCGAGCAGGTTGAGCGCGCGGCTGACCGCTGTCGGCGACCGCTTGAGCCGGCGGGCAGCACCGGCCAGGCTGCCTTCATCGACGGCAGTGACGAAGACTTTCATTGCGTCAATACGATCCATTATGCCGATCTTCGTTATGGTGGCAGCGCATCTGAAAGCATTCACCCGCCTGGCGGCAGAAGTAAAGGCCTCTTCCAAGCCGAAAACTTCGGCATCTGAGAAGCGCCGGCACCGTGGACGGTGAAGTCTCTTCGGGCGGCGGCCCCGAATGGAGCACGGCGCCTAATCGGCAAAGAGGCTTTCGATCAGCGCCGAGGTCGAACCCTGCCAAAGATCGCCTTTGCCGGTTCCTGCCCACAGCGACAGGAATTCCGAAGTCCCCTTGGCTGCCGCAGCCGCCCTGAGGTCGCGGGTAAACTTGTTCTGTGCCGGAAAGGGCATCACCGCATCCGCGTCCATTTCTCGCATGAACCGGTTCTCCATGCCGCGCGCAAAACGGCCGGAAAATGCTCGCGTCGTGCGTGTCCGCCGCTCAGGCCCCTGGAGCGCGGCCCGATAGGGCTCCGAAGTTCCGGCTTCGCTCGTGGCCAGGAAGGCGGTGCCCATCTGCACCGCCGCAGCGCCCCTAGCCAGCGTCGCTCGGATATCGGCCGCCGTCATGATGCCGCCGGCCGCAATCAGCGGCACCCTTGCCTTGCCAAGGCATTGCGCCATGAGCTCGTTGAGCGGGATTTCACTGTCTTCAGCTGCGGGATCGAAGATGCCGCGATGCCCGCCGGCTTCGAAACCCTGGAGGGTGATTGCGTCGACGCCGCTGTCTTCCAGAGCCTTTGCTTCCTCCGGTGTCGTTGCTGTTCCGATAATCAACATTCCAGCCTTGTGCGCCGCCTGCATGTAGCGCGGTGCAAGCAGGCCGAAGACGAAGCTGAGGACGGCCGGTTTCGCCTTCAGCACAGCCTCGAACTGTTGATCGAAGTCCTCTTCATAGGGGGAGGCAAACTGCGGCAAAGGCAGATCGAGTTCGGCACGGTACTTGGCAGTCGCCGCGATCGCCCGATCGACCATCGTGGCCTCGATCTGCGGCTGCGGTTGCTGGATGAAGAGGTTGATGGCGAAAGGCCGGTCGGTGCGCGCGCGAACCTTCTCAACGAAGTCCGCGATCGCCACAGGGGTCGCATAGGCCGCGCCGATCGAGCCGATTGCGCCGGCCGCGGACGACGCCGCGACCAGTTCCGGCGACGATGGGCCGCCCGCCATCGGCGCGACGATCA
Source organism: Ensifer sp. MJa1 (assembly GCF_037026475.1). Classification (NCBI taxonomy): domain Bacteria; kingdom Pseudomonadati; phylum Pseudomonadota; class Alphaproteobacteria; order Hyphomicrobiales; family Rhizobiaceae; genus Ensifer; species Ensifer sp. MJa1. The sequence goes on from NZ_JAKUMO010000047.1 coordinate 9,555, forward strand.
AGGGGTGCTTCAAGCCAAGTTTCGCCAGAGGGTCCTGCATGTCCTGTCCTCGCTGTATGTTCTCTCGAGCCCGGGTTCGGCAAAGGGCGAACGGGGATGGGCAATAAAGGAGACCCCGATCGAACGAAGGTCAATCATCGATTGTCGCCGGACACAGGCAGTTGCCTTGAAGCCGCCGTGGCGCTTTGACAGAATGCGGGTAGCGAAGGCGGGCGGAGTGGTTGATCCGGCCGCCACCCGCACGACGCTCTGGATCAGGCAACCGGGTACGAGGAGGGACGGATGACGGAAGAAAAGGGCCAGCCAGATCCGGCGCCGGATCTTGTTGCACACTATCGTCCGGTCCAGTTGAAGGCCGTTCTGGCTGCCTGTGCGGTGAAGTACCGGCTCCCCGAGCCCCCCTCTCGAGAGGAATGGTCCTACGGTACGCCGTTGCCCGAAGGGTTTCACTTGCCACAATCGGTGCATGACGACTGAGAGGTCCTGATCGCCGCTAGGCGGCGATCAGTGTCCAGGCAACGCCTGCCAGAGCGCAGGCAAGAAGCGTTGCGATGACCGACGCGTGAAAGCGGAAGATCGCGATCGCGGCGGCCAGCGTCAGCAGGAACGATGGCCAGACCAGCGATGCAAGCACCGGCACGTCGAGCACGATCGGCCCGAGCCGCCAGATCGCCACCTCGGCAAACAACGTGTGCAGGCCGAACCAGACTGCGAGATTGAGGATGACGCCAACGACGGCCGCGGTGATCGCCGACATGGCGCCGCTCAGCGCGACATTGTTCCGCAGTCTTTCGATGAACGGCGCGCCGAGGAAGATCCAGAGGAAGCAGGGGACGAAGGTCACCCACGTCGTCAGCATCGCGCCCAATGTCGCCGCCGTCATCGCATTGAGCCCCCCCGGGTCGCGATAGGCACCCATGAAGCCGACGAACTGCACCACCATGATCAGCGGCCCGGGCGTCGTCTCCGCCATGCCGAGGCCGTCGAGCATCTCGCCGGGTTTCAGCCAGCCATAGTGCTGCACAGCTTCCTGCGCGACATAGGCAAGCACAGCATAGGCGCCACCGAAGGTGACGACGGCCATCTGGCTGAAGAACAGGCCGATCTGGCTGAAGACATTGTCCGGCCCGAGGAGCGCGACGAGCAACATGAGTGGCACAAGCCACAGGGCGAGCAAGACGCCGGAGATCCTGAGCGACCAGGAAAGGTTGGGGCGGGCGTGGGCGGGAACGTCCTCGCCGAGTGCCGAATCTTCGTCCTTGAGCACCGGTCCGCCAGCGCTCTTGTGGCCGCCGCCGATGCGGAAGAATGGCGAACCGGAGCGGGCGCCGACATAGCCGAGAACGCCGGCCGAAAGGATGATCAGCGGGAACGGGATCCGGAAAAAGAAGATCGCGACGAATGCCGCCGCCGAGATCCCGATCATCACCTTGTTCTTGAGCGCCCGGCCGCCGATGCGAAAGACGGCCTGGACGACCACTGCGAGGACGGCGGCCTTCAGGCCGAAGAAGAGGCCTTCGACGACGGTGACGTTGCCAAAGGCGGCGTAGACGAAGCTCAAGCCCAGGATCGCCAGAAATCCCGGCAGCACGAAGAGGATGCCGGCGACGAGGCCGCCGGCGGTACGATGCAGAAGCCAGCCAATGTAGATGGCCAGTTGCTGAGCCTCAGGCCCAGGCAGCAACATGCAGTAGTTCAGCGCATGCAGGAAGCGGTGCTCGCCGATCCAGCGCTTCTCGTCGACGAGGATGCGATGCATGAGGGCGATCTGCCCGGCGGGCCCGCCGAAGCTGAGAGCCGCAATGCGCGCCCATACCCGGACGGCTTCACCAAACGGAATGCCGTGGCTCTCCCGTTGCCGCGCCGCAGCCGGCGCAGCTTTCTCCGCAATATGGGTCATCTCAGGCGTCCTTTTTCGGCGAGGGCCAGTTGTGCGTCTCGTTGGTAGCATCCCGGCACCAGCGGTAGAAGGCGTCGTAGAGCAGCATGCCCGCTTCGAGCTGCTCGAGGTCGTCGGCATACATGCGCGAGAGCCCGAGCGAGGCGGCAAGCAGGCCGGACGCTTCGGGAGCTAGGTCGAGACGCGCGGTGTCGGCGGCACGCACGATGGTTGCCAGCCGCAGCAACGGCGCGGTTGCCAGGCCGAACTCTTCGACCATGACGTCGAAGGTGCAGCGCTCGCCGCGATGGCTCCAGCGAACCGGGGCGTCGATGTCGAAGGGCGTTGCGCCGAAGCGGTCGCCAACCATCTCGACCTCCGCGGGTGTCACGAAAAGAAAGACCGACTTCGGATCGATGAAGCGACGGATCAGCCAAGGGCAGGCAATGCGATCGATTTTCGGACGGGCGCGCGTGACCCAGACGGTGTGGCCGCCGGCGTCGCGGTCCGGTATCGCGGATGCCGGAACAGCCGGATGGTCGGCGTTCGCCCAGGCTTCGAAACCGCCCTCAAGCACGTCGGCGGCGATGCCACCATTGCGAAGCCAGGCGGCAACGCCGTGGCTCAGTTTCTTGCCCTGCTGGCAGATGATGACGGCCGACGCCTTGTCGACCGTGTGCGCCCAATCCTGCACCTTGCGATAGTCGCGGCGTTCGGACGCCGGTACGAAACGCGGATCAGCATCGAAGTCCTCGTCAACCCTGACGTCGATCAGTGCAGGGCAGTTCGGTGTGCCGATCAGGCGGGCAAGCTTTTCAGGAGATATTTCGAGAAATGACGACATGACGCGTCCTCCGGATGAGCGGTTGAATGGACGCGATGCTTCGGCTGGCGCCTCATGGGGTGATCGCACCCCCATGCGCGAAGTTTGCCGCCGTTGACGCGGCGCTGTCAAGCCGCGGGTCGGCTGTGATTTTGCGGTCAATGCGGAGGCACGTCGTGTAGAGGTGTGATCCGGGCAATGCTACTGGCGGAATGTTACAGCTCTTTGGTGGCGCGGACGGTCAGACTGCCTCGGCAACAAGACGACCTGAGTGCGGTAGGACGCACTCAGGTCGCGGAGGGCGGCGCGTTCGGGCTAGTTGCCGGCCCCCTTGGCTGCGGTCTCGATGACGTTCGCGACCTTTTCCGCTTGCGATGCAAAGACCGCGTGGCTTGCCTTGATCTCCGTGACCTTACTGCCGGCGCGCCTGGCCATGCTTCTTTCAAGGTCCGGATTGATGGCGCGGTCGTCGCTTGCGACGATCGCCCAGCTCTTTTTCGTCCGCCAGGCAGGATCTCCAGCCTTGGTGGTCAGCGCCTCCTTGGCGGCGAAGACCTGCGACTTCGCGATGAAGGCAACCTCGTCCTGAGGGAGGTCTGCAGCAAAGTCGGCGGCGAAGGACTTCGGGTCGAGATAGAGATATTTGCCGTCGGCCGTTTCCTTGATGCTCATGGCGGCCGGGGGCTTCGAACCGGCAAGCGTTGCCAGGTTCTCGCCCTTGTCGGGCTGAAATGCCGCAACGTAAACGAGACCTTCGACATTGCGGTGGTGGCCCGCTTCCGTGATGACCATGCCGCCATAGCTGTGGCCGACGAGGAGTGTCGGCCCGTCCTGCAGGTCCAGCACGCGGTTCGTCGCCTCGATGTCGGCGGCAAGCGACGTCAGCGGCTCCTGAACCACGGTCACGTTGAAGCCGCGACGCTCCAGGATGTCGCTGGCCTGGCGCCATCCGGAGCCGTCAGCAAAAGCGCCGTGAACGATGACGATGTTCTTGATGTCGGCCGCCTGTGCCGGGAACGCGATCACGCTGGTGGCAAAGGCAAGGGCGAGGGTAGATAGGATTCGGCGGCGCATGCGATCGTTCCTTCATGATGTCGTCAGGTAACGATCGCAATGTCGGCCGCTGCAGTATCCCGGATATGTCGGATCCGGCCCGGAAATGTAGTTTTATGTACCGCGAACAGGGGCATGATTGCCGCTCGCGCGGCTGGTAGCGGGGAGGTCGCAGCCCTGAGTCCTTGCCCGCCGGGCAATCAGAACGAAGGCGTCTGACGCCCTACACCATTGACCCCTTACTGTTCGACCATCACGATGATCGACTCCGGCACCACCCCGTCAGAGGCCATGGCTTCGGCTGCCGCTGGGCTCTGTAGCGCCTTCGTCAGCGCATTCATATCGGGAACATCCATAAGTATGGCCACCCGGGTCTGGTCACCGGGATCGACGAAGGTTCTGATATCGGTGATGCCGAGTGCGCCAAAGAACTCTTTGCGCTTCGGCGACTTCAGCCAATGATCGGCACCCTTGGTGATTTTGTGATGGGCGATAATGGTCGGCATCATTCCCTCCCTATGTGAGGCGGACGCAACTTTCCTGGCCCGTCCGCGTTCACGTAGCGAACCGACCGGCGACGGGACTGTCAATTAGCCCGTCAGAGCTAGCATATAGCCGTCGGTACGCCCGCCGACTGCGCACCTATTGGTGCCTGGAGGACTGGAGGAGCGGCGATGCCGAAATTCGTGACGATCGGATATGGCGACCGGGCCGGCTATGACGGCACTCCGGCGGCCGTTCGCAATGCCGCCCATGCGCATGACGCCGAGCTTCGTGCTCAGGGCGCTCTGATGGGGATTGCCGGCGCACCCGTGCAGGTGCGCAACCCGAATGCCGCCAAGCTCGAGACAGCGAACGGACCCTTCATGGCGTCGGCGCTGCCGGTGGCCGGTTTCGCCGTGATCGAGGCTGCAGACCTTGCCGAAGCCATCAGCATGGTCTCTCAGACACCGTGTGTCGTTGGGCAAGGGGTGGTCGAGGTCTGGCCGCTCGAAATCCACTGATTGCCCGGCGGACGACCTTGCGACCACTGTCGTTGCCCAGGTCCGTTAAGACGCCTGCGCTATGAGCTGTGGTTCCTGATCGGCGACAGTCCGGTCTTCAACCACGTCCTTCGGTGCGGCTGCGGTGACCGGCTTCTGTCCCTCCCTGAACAGCTTCCACTTTGTCGGTCGGAAGGCGATGCGGCTGTGGTCGCCGGCGGCGGCGCGCTCGGGAGAGAGCTCGATCTCGACATGGGGATG